>DAOVYS010000043.1 GCA_030635485.1 Pseudomonadota bacterium
GACATTACTGATTAATACTATGAAACGTATTTTGGCCATTATGGTATGTTGTGCCGCTATATTTTTCTGTGCTTCTATGACAGTTGCCGAAGATATCAGTCAAGAACCGACACACAAAAGGGTTACAGACAATCAAAAAAAGCCATCGATACTTAACGAACAGGAAAGGCAGAAATTAGAGGAAGATGCCGGAAAATTAAGTGAAGATTTCAGAGCACTATTCAAAGATCTTTCCACGATCAGCCAAAAAGTAGCAAAGTCACTTGTTGACTACATTGCCGAATGGATTGACACAAACTATTCGCAGCTTTCTGAGGGAAAAAAAGAAACACTCAAACAGTTCCTGGAAAAACTTGAGAAAGATTATAAAGGGCTGAAAGATATGTCCTTACAGACTCTGGGAAGGATTCTAAAAGACTTTCAGGAGCTGGTTGAACAGCTGGAAAAAAAAGAATCGCCCCAAGTTGAAGAATCAAGTTCTGAAAATGTGCATATTTGATTTGCCAACGATCCCATGAATCTGCCGGCAACTAAAGATAATCAGTAATGTCCGGTTAGGATTTTGCATGAGACTATACGATGATTGCGAATCTCTCATGCTCGTCATTCCGGCAAGTTTTTAGCCGGAATGACGAATTCGGGGGCTTAAATCGGTCTAAATGGTCATTGCAATTTCTTAACCGGACACAACTGAAAAATGGTAACAAAATGGCAGGCGCAAAAAAAAAGGCCGGGCCGCCAGACCTGACCTTTTGAAATTACTGGTGGGCGATCCCGGATTTGAACCGGGGACTTCCACCGTGTGAAGATGGCACTCTTACCACTGAGTTAATCGCCCAATAGAGACTATCTTTTTTAATCCATCCTATCTCAAAAAACAACTCAAAACCGGTATAAATTCTCAATAAGTGATTCGTTTTTCAGGCGCTTCAATCCACATCAACACCCCAAACATCTTTCGCATATTCCCTGATCGTGCGATCACTTGAAAATTTCCCCATCCTTGCTACGTTTAAGATTGATTTCCTTGTCCAGGTCTTCCTGTCTTTATAGCCTATACCCACCTCATCCTGGCAACGGATGTAGTCAGGAAGATCGAGTAAAAGCAGGTATTGGTCATAAGGGTTGAGCAAATCGTCAACAATGGATTTAAAGAAATCAGTATTCCCAAAGCTGAAGTCACCATTCCTGATACTCTCAACAGTGCGCCCTATCTCGGGATTTCCGGCACACACTTCATGGGGGGTACGGCTTGGGTTCGCCTTCTCCTTTGCCACCTCCTCTGCCGTCATGCCGAAGATGAAGATATTCTCAGCGCCGACCTCTTCGCGTATTTCAATGTTTGCCCCATCCAGGGTTCCAATGGTCAGGGCGCCGTTTAATGCGAATTTCATGTTGCCTGTGCCGGACGCCTCCGTACCGGCCGTGGAAATCTGCTCGGACAGATCGGAAGCAGGAAAAATTTTTTCCGCCAGAGAGACACCGTAATTCGGGATAAACACGACCTTCAACTTCCCATTTACACGGTCATCCCGGTTGACCACATCCCCAACCGAGGTAATGAGTTTGATTATTGACTTGGCTTTCCAGTATGAAGGCGCGGCCTTGCCGCCAAAGATAACGGTCCTCGGAGTAATATCCGTATCCGGGTTGTCAATTATCCTGTGATAAAGTGTAATAACATGGAGAATGTTCAACAGCTGCCGCTTATATTCGTGGATACGTTTTACCTGAATATCGAACAGGGTGCCTGGATCCACTTCAACTCCACACAACTTTTTGATCAACTTAGCCAACCGCTCCTTGTTTTCCCTCTTCACAGCGATCCATTTATTCTGAAAATTCTGATTGTCGGCAAGGGTCTCAAGCCCCCTGATCTTATCCAGATTCGTGATCCACTCATCCCCGATCCTACTGGTGATCAAAGAGCTGAGAACGGGATTGCATTTTAAAAGCCAGCGACGCTGGGTGATCCCATTGGTCTTGTTGTTGAACCTGCCAGGGAAAAACTCGTTAAAATCCTTGAAAATCCGGGTTTTCAACAGATGAGTATGCAGCGCTGCCACGCCGTTGACCGAATGGCTGCCCACAATGGCCAGATTGGCCATACGTACCCTCTTTACCGGCTCCTCTCCGATTAACGACATGTTCGTTACCTTATCCATATCCCCTGGATAACGGACTCTCACCTTTTCAAGGAAACGCCGGTTGATCTCGTAGATAATCTCAAGATGTCTTGGAAGCATCTTGCCGAGCAACTCCACCGGCCATGTTTCAAGGGCTTCCGGCATAAGGGTGTGGTTCGTGTAACCAAAGGTATTGACGCAGATATCCCATGCCTTGTCCCATCCCAGCCCCTCCTGATCCACCAGGAGCCGCATCAATTCCGGAATGGCGATAGCAGGGTGGGTATCATTCAACTGGACCGCAATGCGATCCGCAAACTTGTCAAAACTCGAATGCTTATTTTTAAATCGTCTGAAAATATCCTGAAATGTGGCTGACACAAAAAAATACTGCTGCTGTAGCCTGAGTTTCTGGCCTTCTCGAATGTCATCCGATGGATAGAGAAGCTTTGAAATTGTCTCTGACTTCACCTTGCTGTGGACTGCGGAGATGTAATCGCCCTTGTTAAAAAATGTGAGATCCAGTTCACGGGACGCCTTTGCGACCCACAACCGCATATTTATCACTTTTTTGTTCATGTACCCGGGCACCATGATATCGCACGGCATTGCCATCACTCTTTCCGTGTCCACCCACTCGCTTCTACTCTTCCCGCTCGCGTCCCGGTACCTGTTGACCCGTCCAAAAAAATCAACAGGAAAAAGATTGTGAGCCCTTTCAAACTCCCATGGCGTGCCTGCCCTCAGCCAATTGTCAGGATACTCAACCTGAAAACCGTCTATCAGCTTCTGATAAAAGAGCCCGTACTCATACCTTATACCGTATCCATATCCAGGTATCCCAAGCGTTGCCAGAGAGTCCATAAAACAGGCGGCGAGCCTGCCCAGGCCACCGTTTCCAAGCGCTGCGTCCTCCTCTTCCTCACGCACTTCTTCAATATCATAACCTATCTCTTTCAGGGTCTCTGACACGTCTTCAAAAAAACCTAGATTAATCAAGCTGTTACCAAGAGATCTGCCGATCAAAAATTCAAGTGAAAGGTAGTAAACCCTCTTCTGCTTCTTTGCATAGTAATCCTTCTGGGTCTGAATCCATCTTTCAATCAGAACATCCCGAAGGGAATAGGAGAGCGCCCTGTACATATCGTCATTGCTCGCACGCTCCGGGTCCCTTCCCTGAATGCCCAATACGTGACGAAAAATAACTTTCTTAAATTCTTCAACACTATAGTAATCAAAAATCAAAGATGACCGTTTATTCGCTTTTTTTGCTTTTTTTGCACTCATGACTATTCCTTATTAACAAATGATTCCGCCCCGGGTCCCATAAGATCAGAAACTCGGAATGGCCATTGGACATCCTTATTTCCTAATAACTACGTTACAATAGCAAGGCCAAAAAGGTCAAATCAAAAAATATTTCCACTTACGTTTGATAGCTGTCAATCCTTCCGCCTTGCCCTGCCAGAAAAGACTCAACCCAGATAAATGCCTCGTCGCGCGTTTGAACCTGCCCGGAAACCCGCGCCTTTTCAAGCCCTGAGAGAATCTTTCCAAAGAGAGGGCCGGGTTTTAAGTTGAATACTTTTTTAAGATCATGCCCTGTAAGAAGACGCGGCCCCAAAAGCACGGGCTTGATATTTTCCCTGTTGACCTGATCCACCTGTTCGTACAACTCGAAAAGACCCTGCTCCATTTCCAAAGGTCTGCCCGGCCCCTTACAGGCTAGGCTGTCCGCTATTGCAAGCAGAAACAGTCCTTCAAGCTCTTGCCCTGCAGCCTTCACAAGTTTCAGACACGCCCTTGAGGTAATTCCGGTCTTAAGCCTAGCATTATTCAGATGAAACAGCCACATATGGAGCCTGATCAACAGTGAAATATCTCTTATCTCTTCCCTGCTCCAACGCAGTCGCCTTCCAATTTCAACAAACCGGTCAGCCCCTGCCCTGTCATGACCATAAAATGTGATCCTGCCGTCTCTTTCCATGAAAGTATACGGTTTGCCGATGTCGTGAAACAGGGCGGCCCATTTCAATCGTCTGACCCGCGCGCCATATTCGAGATAGACCTTAAACTCATGACCACGACCCGGAAAAAACATGTCAGGCCTGCATGTCAGTTTTTCCATCTCACCCAATGCGGCCATGGAGTGACCAAAGACATCCAGATGATGACTTATGGGCTGGACCTGATTAACCCCTTTTTCCAATTCCGGAAACAGAATAAAAAAAAGCCCGCTTGCGACCATTGCCGACAATGCACGATGAGCGCCCGATGACTCCATAATCTGATGAAGTTCATGGGAAATCCTCTCAGGTGCGCTAAACCTGATCAGATCTCTTGATTCAACGATTAACTCTTCTGTTTCAGATTCCAGCAAGGCCCCGAGTGTTGCCATAAAACGATAGGCCCTTATGAGCCTTAATGGATCGATTTTAAATGGTTTGGATGATGTGGTCCGGATAATATTTTTTTCAAGATCATGCATGCCATCGGTTGGATCAATAATCTCAAAAGGAGGCTGAAGTCCGGCATCCGCGGGGTCAAGAGCCACGGCCATGGCATTTATTGTAAAATCCCTTTTACAAAGATCATCGGTTATATTCTTCGCCCCCTCCCTGAAACCGGAAACATCAATTGTAATATCTCTCCGGACCACCCTGGCAACGCCCTCCTCATGGTCCAGCATCACAAAAGTCCCCCTAAGTTTCGAGGCCAAAATCCGGGCAAAACCGATCGCGTCCACATCCACGGTAATGTCCAGATCCTTTGCCAAACCGCCTGACAACCAACTGCGCACCGCACCTCCCGTTACAAACATCCGGGCATTTAAACCCGCGGCAACACCGGCCAGACATTCCCGTAATCCATGGGGATATTCCAGCATCCGGTTTCTATCCATTATTTTCAAACTCGATGATTTCATATAGTTATTGCCTCACAAAAAATAAAAATATGGTTTCACAAAAACTATACTTGATCAATCATTTTTTTTAGCGCACAATATTCAAAAAAATGTTCTATTAAATTCTTTTTAGTTACGGAATCTCTCTTGAGAAAGGAGCGGAAAGATGCCCAAACTGAAATTATTGATTGCCGAAGACGACAAAGTCACACAACTCATCTATAAAAAAGGGCTGCCTGAAGCCGTATTTGAAACCCGCATGGTTTCAGACGGCTCAGAGGCCCTCAAGACATACAGAGAATGGGAACCTGACATAATCCTGCTTGATATCATGATGCCGATTCTCAACGGATTTAAGGTGCTCCAAAAAATCCGGACAGGCTTTAAGGACAATGCAACCACAATAGTAATGGCTACCTCGATGTCGGAAAAAAGCGGCATTATAGAATGCGCCAAATTGGGAATCCAGGGTTATGTCGTTAAACCGCTTCCCCAGAAAGAGATCGCCAAAACCCTAGTCAAACACTACAAAGCCAACCCGAACAGAAAGAATAAAGGCTAACTACCCAGCAGCCTTCCACCTTCAACCTAAACACCTAACTAGTGTCTGTCCAGAAATGAGATTTTTTGTTCGAGATCAAGGAGCAGTGAAAAAGAAAAAGCACCCATTCGGGTATAAACTCCGCATATTAGGTATATGTGAGCATTTTTCTTTTTCGCTGTGACGCAGAGATCGGGGAAAAAGGCCATTTCTGGAGGGGCACTAACTAAATCATAGACTCTTTTCCATGCCTTGTCCAATGCGCGTTACACGCGTCTCTTTTCAACATATCGATTTCAGTGATAACAGATTCAGTCTCGTTCCCTGGGAGGACTCCACGGTCCCTGATTTGCTTGCCGAATCAATCAAAAGGGCCGGCCTTATTCATCCTCCGATTCTGAAAGAAAAAAGCGTGAATTCCTTTGTTGTGGCTGCCGGGCAAAAACGGTTTCAGGCAATCAAACAGGTGTCTGACGTCAAGGCCTGTGACTGCATGGTAATCCCCATGGAGACACCGGACATCGAGGTCATGGCTATTGCGCTTGAGGACAATGCGTGTGACCGGACACTCACCCCTGTGGAACGTGCGCTCTTTTTTCAAAAAATTCTTAAATGGCTCGATAAAAAGCAGGCTGCGGAGAGATTTCTCAAGGTATTGGGATTCGAACCCCACCCTCATCATATCCGCTGTTTCCTTGCCCTCCTGGATCTTGAGGAACCGCTTCTGCGAGCCGTTCACAAAGGCCGGCTCAATGAAACCGTTGCAATTGAACTGGGCAAAATGTCATTCAGTGACCGGCTGACGCTTTTCGATATTATCGACCACCTGAGGATGAGCGTTGGCAACCAAAAAAAGATTATTGCCACCTGCCGGGACCTGGCTGCACGGGACAACATCCCGATAATGGCCGTGCTGTCGGATCCTGAAGCAAAACGGATAATAGACCATCCGGGAACAAATCCGCCGCAAAAATGCACAAATCTGATGACATGGCTGAACCGTAAATGTTTTCCCAGGCTCAGTGAGGCTGAAAAAGAATTCCGGAGGTTCGCGGGAAGCCTGGGCCTTCCGAAAGAAACAACACTCAGCCACGCCCCTTCTTTTGAAAAAGACTCAGTCACACTTTCCGTCACATTCGGTAATCGGGAAAAACTGCTTAAGGCCTGGCCGAAAATCAAATCTGCTCTTTAAAAGTGAAAAAAGAATATTCTGAAAATGCGGCAAATTCCGGGCATGGCGGAAATATCAAAAAAATTTCCAAGGCATCCGGACTCCCTCCGGACAAGGTACTGGACTTCAGTGCGAGTATCAACCCACTCTATCCTCCTGAATGGCTGAGATCGGTTCTCAGTCGAAACATAGAACAGCTGATTCACTACCCTGACCCCGATTCAACGGAATTTGTGAATGCGATTGGTGAAAAATTCGGTGTAGACCGAGACAGGATTGTAGTGGGCAATGGATCCACTGAGATAATCTTTGCATTGCCAAGGGCGCTGGAGATATCAAGAGCAGTAATTCCCGTGCCCTCGTATATGGATTACGCTACAGGCGCAAAGCAGGCCGGTCTTACTGTTGAATCCTTCCGATTGGAGGAATCACGAGCATTTGAGATCAACTGGCCTGAACTGACCACCCATCTGCACGGCAATGAAATCGTCATCCTGGGTCAGCCGAACAACCCCACCGGAACGCTATTCAACACAGATAATTTCGTGAACACCGCGAAAAAAAATCCGTCAACCATATTCGTGATTGATGAAGCCTTTGCCGATTTTGTCGATGGATACACGCCTCTTGTTCAAAGCTCTCTAAAAAATGTGATCACAATCCGTTCACTGACCAAATTCTATGCCATTCCGGGCCTTCGCCTCGGTTTTGCCGTTGCATCACCCGGGATCGCGAAACAGATCCGCGGTCAAATACTGCCGTGGACCGTTAATACGCTTGCCCAGGCAGTCGGCGCCGCAGCTTTAAAAGATGAAAAATACGCTGTCAGGACAAGGGAGTTTGTCCGCGTCCAAAGGGATCGGCTTAAGGCCGATCTCTCAAGGATTCCGGGAATTAAGGTCTTTCCGGGATATGCCAACTATCTGCTGGCCAGGCTGAATAATAAGGGACCGAATTCAATAAACGGGCACGATCTTGCCGGACGTCTCCTTGAAAACGGAATCGCCATCCGCATATGCGACAATTTTGAAGGCCTTGATGAGAGATACTTTCGGGTCGCTGTACGCACCGAGTCTGAAAACAAAAGGCTGATTTCAGCCATCAAAAAAGCGCTTGGATCAGTCCGAAGCATCAAGCAAAAAAAACAGACCCCGGCGCTCATGTTTCAAGGAACCGGGTCTGATGCGGGGAAAAGCATTCTCACAACCGCTCTCTGCAGAATCCTTCTCCAGGACGGGATAAGCATAGCCCCTTTCAAGGCCCAGAACATGTCTCTCAATTCATTTGTAACCCGTTCCGGAGAAGAAATGGGAAGAGCACAGGTAGTCCAGGCCCAGGCATGCAGGCTGGACCCTGATGTGCGTATGAACCCGGTGCTGTTAAAACCGGACAGCGACACGGGAAGCCAGATCATCCTGAACGGAAAACCGGTCGCTAATATGACCGTGGAGGAATATATCAGCTATAAGCCAAAGGCTTTTGCCGCAGCCCAAGATGCCTATGATTCACTCGCGTCCGAACATGACGTGATAATTCTCGAAGGCGCGGGCAGTCCGGCAGAGGTCAACCTGAAACACGATGATATTGTCAATATGCGCATGGCCCGTTATGCCGACGCCCCTGTCCTGCTTATAGGCGACATTGACCGGGGAGGCGTGTTCGCCTCATTCGTGGGCACAATGGAAGTACTTGCGGAATGGGAAAGGAAGATGGTGGCAGGTTTTATAATAAACCGTTTCAGGGGCAGAAGTTCACTTTTAGAGGATGCTATTTCATATACTGAAAAATATACCGGACGCCCGACAATGGGGGTAATTCCCTACATCAAAGACCTTGGACTACCGGAGGAAGATTCGGTCAGCTACAAGAGCGGAATTCTGGACAGGCCCCGTCCGTCCGAAGACCATGTGGAGATCGCGCTGATCGATCTGCCGCACATCTCGAATTTTACCGATTTCTCTCCCCTGTCCGAAGAGCCGGATGTGTATCTCAGGATCGTCCGCAAAGCGGATGAACTGGACCGACCCGACGCAATCATCATACCGGGCAGTAAAAACGTGATCAGCGACATCACATATCTTGAGAAAAGCGGACTTGTAAAAAAAATACTGGCTGCGGCAAAATCAGGTTCATCCGAGATAATAGGCATATGCGGAGGATATCAGATGCTGGGCAGGGAAATCCGTGACCCCTCCTGCCTGGAATCGACCGGCAGATCTCTGAAAGGGCTTTGCTTGCTTGATCTTGTCACAGTGCTTGAAAAGGAAAAGACCCTTACGCGGCAGCAGGCAATCCATATCGAATCAGGCTGTGAGGTCCATGGTTACGAAATCCACCACGGACAGAGCAGGGCCGGCAATGGCGAATTTGCCCTGAAAATGCCCGACAAAACCTTGGCAGGAACTGTTTCAAAAGACAAGATGATCTGGGGCACATATCTTCACGGGATCTTTGACGCGGATCAATTCCGTCGCTGGTTTATCGACCGGCTGCGCACCGGAAAAGGGCTCCCTCCGATTAACAGGGTCAAGACACGGTATGACCTTGAACCAGCATTTGACAGGCTGGCGGATACGGTTCGGTCGCATATCGACATAAAACAGATCTATCGTCTTCTGGGATTGTAATGCAGCTTGAGCTACAAATTGTTTCAGCCCTTCTGCTGGATCAGCTTTTCGGGGATCCGCGCTTTCTGCCTCATCCCGTAAAACTGATCGGAAGGACTGCAAGGACGCTGGAACATTTTTTTCTAAAACAGATCAGCAACCATTATATTGCCGGGGCATTCACGGTTTTCTCAGTGCTCCTCGCAACCGGATTTATCACGCTTGCGCTCCTTGATGCGGCCACACGGCTGCATCCGTGGATCAAAGACGCGGCATCCATCTTCATATTGTACACGACCATTGCGGCCAAGGATCTTGCACGACACAGCATGGCTGTATATAAAAGCCTTGAAAAGCCGGATCTTACGGAAGCGAGAAGCCGGGTCCGGATGCTGGTCGGCCGTGACACAGCCGATCTGGATAAGCCCCAAGTCACATCCGCCTGCGTGGAGAGTGTGGCTGAAAATCTGGTGGACGGTGTTATTGCTCCTCTATTTTTTGCCGTACTGGCCGGCCCGGTGGGCGCCATGCTCTACAAGGCGGTAAACACCATGGATTCCATGTTTGGGTACAAAAACGAACGTTATCTGAAATTCGGGCTTGTGGCCGCAAGGCTTGACGACCTTGCCAATCTGATTCCGGCCCGTATCTCATCCCTTCTGGTAATTATTTCAGCGGCCATTCTTAGACTCAATCCAAAAGGCTCGTTTCAAATACTTCGACGCGACCGATACAACCATACAAGCCCCAACGCCGGACACACCGAGGCTGCCGTTGCCGGCGCCCTCGGGATCAGACTCGGCGGCCGGAGTTACTATTTTGGAAAGCCCGTGGACAAACCCACGCTCGGCGACCCGGAAAATCCGGTCGTCCCTGCTCACATCCTTCAAGTCAATCGGCTGATGTTCCTCTCCACGTTCCTCGGCGCCCTGTTTTTCCTCTCAACGCGTATGCTGGCATCAGGGGGCATGTAAAAAAATGAAAGCAACAGCCAATGAACAGGAACTAAAACTGAATTGCCTCTATTGCAACAATGAAGCGAAAATCAAAGGACGCTGACATAATGCGCGTGTAGTCTGCACGGTGTGCGGACAGGAACTGCCGGTCCGAGCCTATGAAGAGCAGATAGAAGAGTGGAAGGAGAAAGCTTGCGGATATATTAACGAAGAAATTTGAAAACAAATATCATCAAATAGTTGAGTGGGGGGAACAACCTCCATTAATTCATCATACAGACTGTTGCGGGTTGCGGGTTATAATAAACCCGGAAAAGTTCGGCGCTGTCAACTTGCAACCCGTAACCCACAACCCGCAACAGTTTTACCAATAATTATTCAGCCAGGCGCTTGTCCATTTCCTTTCGCACCTGCTCACTGATGTCCATGGAATCATCCGTATACAAAAGCCCTATCCTTGACTGCAGGCCTTTTCTCGTATTTTCCATAATCATGGCGTAATTTCCGTTTTTCCCTACCTCGGCGATAACCTCATGCAAAACCTTGAGGATAGGTTCCATGACCTTCTTTTCCAGCTGCTTCATCTCATATTGAGCATCCTCGGTCTCCCGCTTCAGTTCCCGAATTTTATCCCCAAAGGCCCTCTCTTCTGCCGCGATTGCCTTTTCGCTCATTACAGTGCTCCTCTTTTGCAAATCCGCTCGGAGGGCATCCATTTTTTTCTGTTCCGCCTCAAATTTTTCCCTGAATTCAGCGGCCTTGGCCTCAAGAATCTGCCTTGCCTTCAGGCCGACCTCGGATTCAGAAAGAATCTGCTGAATACTGATGGTTCCGATCTTGATCTGGTCTTTGGTCTGTGCCTGGGCCTGGGCTAAATCCATTCCAAAAAACAGACTCATGAATCCCAAAACGAAAAACAACAGACACGCTCTTAAAATATTCATTGAAAACTCCCTGTCGACCAGTTGTCCTGTGTCGGGCAAAACATGTACCCTTACCAGACCCATTGGCCGATTTTTTTATCATATCAACACAAAGGGGAATGCCGGACTCTGGCATCCCCCTAAACATTTACCCAAAATCAAAACAAAAATATCAGCTATCTGGTAATTACAAAATCGTCCCTACGATTCTGAGACCATGACAATTCATCATGCCCATAATTCAACGGCTTTTCTTCACCATAGCTGATGGTCTCAATCCGGCTTCCCTCAACCCCGAGGTTCGTCAGATATTTTTTGGCGCTCCTGGCACGTCTCTCACCAAGGGCCATGTTGTATTCGTTGGTTCCGCGTTCATCGCAATTACCTTCGATTCGTATTCTGACGGACAGACGTTGTTTAAGAAAATCGGCATCCTCTTCAATACGGGCTCTCTGGTCAACCCGGACATTAAACTTATCAAAATCAAAATATATGGGAAGCATGGGACTTGACGTCCTGCCTTCCAGTATTACTGCTCCTGCTTCTCCGCCTCTGCTTACATCCGAAGCAAGAGACTCCTCAGACCCGATGCCGCTTCTGGCATCTGCTTCAGCAGCGGCATCGATCGATTCCTGGTCGGCTGCCACGGCCTCGCCTTCATCGGCGCCCTGGACTTTCTTTTTCCCACACCCGCTTGCAAAAATCGAGAGGGATGCGGTCAATGTCACTACAGCCAACAGCCGAAAAAATTCTCCCTTTGTCATCTTTATCTTCCTCCTCAAATAAGATTTATACAAATTCGAAAAAAACGAAACCGTATTCAATACGTATCTCTCACTTAATAATTTTTCAACTTAAAAAAATCATTATGGAAATTCAATCTTTTTTTAAATAATAATGATAATCTTACTAAAACTCCCAACAAATTATCATCACACACGCCTGAAAGTTTTTTCCCTCAATCACATTAACGCTTGCAAAACACTCCCCAAACGAGCTAAATAAGTGGGTAATTAAGTATAAACTCAATCCACACAATAATTATATCAGCATAATGCCAAAATATAACTAAAAACACCAAACTGTAACTATTCTGCAGCGCTTCATAGGGAGGCAAGCAGGTTGATCAGCTATACATTATCAGTATGCTGGGCGACCTGATTGCCTCCTATGGAGTGCTGCTGAATAGTTACCACACATTGACTATCTTCCGGCACCCCTTTAGCGGCAGCCGTATTATGACATATCATGACAACAAAAAGCATCATCGATCCCGACCAGGTCCTTCGCAGCATGCTCTCGTCGAATCATCTGGGCACATTCTTCGGCGTATCCCAGAAGGTCCTGGATAATGTCTGGGACAACCTCACCTCTCCGGATAGAAACTCGGTTACATACATCTCAATGGAAATCGGCGCTGACCGGGATGTCTTCCATCCCGTGCAGACCAGACTGCTCGAAATGGATATAACCGGCAGCACCAATCCCGATCTCGACAAATTCACCAAGATGTTTCTCAAAGGGCCGTCCAAAATACCTAATTATGGCGGCGGCCTGGGAATTCTGGCCGGAGACACCCTGAAGAGTTTTGCCGACAATAAGATTCCTGTATTGGGCATATCTCTTCTGTACAAAAAAGGCTATTTCTCTCAACTGGTGGACTCACAGATCGGCCAGATCGCCTGGACCAAGGAATGGGAACCTGAGAACACGGCTTCTCTGTACCTGTTGAAGGATCCGAAAAACCCCGATGTCCCACTTCAAGTAAAGGTGCCCTTCTTTAGCAGAAACGATAAAATTACACATGCCTGCGCCCATCTCTGGTTAAAATTGGAAGCGGCTGATGACCTGGAATTCTTTGTCCCGGAGATCCTTCTCGATTACAGCGTGGAATCATCTCCGGATTTCATCAGGGAAGCGGCCCAGCTTCTTTACGACAGCAGTTCCGAGCGGACCAAGGCCATACAGAGGCGTCTTCTGGGGGCCGGGGTTATTTCGGTTATGAAGGCGCTAGGTATAACGTCAAAAACAATCCACTTAAATGAACAACACGGTGTGACCATTGTACTATGTCTCATTAAAGAGCTGCTTGAGGCCCGACTCGGCCACGATTACATACAACGCGCAACGGATCAGGACATACACGAGGCTGCACGAAAAGTATCCGAACAAATCGTCTATACAATCCATACACCGGTAAAAGCGGGCCACGATCGGTTTGAGCGTGATCTCTTATCGGGCATTGCTCATTCATTCTGCATAAGAATCCTTAATCTTCTGGCAAAGGACAGAGAACAGCCCAGCTGTTTTAATTTTACAACCCTGGCAATGCATGTGAATCGTACCACA
>DAOVYS010000015.1 GCA_030635485.1 Pseudomonadota bacterium
ACATATCCTGCAATTTTATTTAATTGATTTGGATTAATCATCCACAAAATAGGCTTTTCTTCATGAAGAGCAAAAAACAATCCGAATAGTAGTCCTTCGGTCCAATCTAGCAACCTAGTGGGGGCACCAGTATGCTGCATTAAAAACAACCATTCATTGTTATTTTCCCGCGGGATTGGATTAAGTCCATACACAGGACCTTTGGATCGGAACTCTTGAACGATTTGATTCTCATTCTTCAGCAATTTTTTTCTAAATAATTTAGGAAGCAGAGGAGTGTTAGATTCTGGTTCACCACGGAACCACGGTTTTTGATCTGTATTCCAAGAAAAATGCACATTCTTTGCGTGTTCTAAAATGTCTTTTAGCGATGTAAACATAAATTTCTATTTTTAGAATACATGGAAATTTTCCATGCAACATCTCCACACCGGAACCGAACCCCGCAAATATTACTAAAACCACGCTAAATTCAAAAAGATAACCAAGACAACCTATACAAACCCTGAATAGAAAATTTTGTCAATAAGTAGTAGTACTTACCAATCCGTAAGTAATACTACTTACTCTATCTGAAATAATTCTTTTAATTCAAGCTGTTACGGAACCCAATTTTTGGAAAAACAGAATGAAAAAAAAATTGAAATTACCGCAAAAAACCTGAAAAAAGGCTGGTAAAGATTTCTCTCCACGGTCGAAATGACCCAAAAGAGGGGTTTTCGTTCAACCATCAAGGGTTAACTCAGGCAAATCGTGGAATAAATCGGGGAGGGAGCATTACCCGTTTGTTCAGACGCTATTATGGTACTGTTGGGTTTCGCCTCAGGTCCTGCATTTACTATGACTTTTTGTCAATCCGGAGGTTGTGTTGGGAAACGGAACTCTTTCAGCGTAATACGGCTCAACCGCAACCTACATTCATCATGCGGGCCGGATAAACGCGTAATGCTTTCATACATTTTATCTGATTATTTGCGATTACACTTTTTTTTTGCCATAATAACGGAAGTGCGGAAGAGGAGTGTTCTTTTGACCCCCGGTTGCTGACCGGACATGTAAACGTTTACCAGTGCCCCAGCTGTGCGTGATCAGGGCGAGTGACTATAGCCCATACTATGTCGCTTGCCCTGAGCGCGTGCAGATGGGGTGCTGGTGAACGTTTACCCTTATGTGAATAAAGAGAGACAGGAGATAGTCATGGAATGGTTTTATGCCACCTCAAAAGACCCGATTGGTCCAATAAGTGAAGAAGAATTTCAGAACCTTGCAAAGCAGGGAAAGATAACTCCCAAGACCCTTGTCTGGAATTCGACAATGACGGATTGGAAGCCTTACAGCGATGTTTTCGGCACCGCTGCGGAACAGACCATGGAACCAGCGGCGCCTGTCCCCGTTTCCGAAGGGACCGCATGTTCCGAGTGCGGCAGGACATTTCCGAGGGATGATATGATCCGTTTTGGGGAATCATGGGTGTGCGGCGGTTGTAAGTCCGTATTTGTTCAGAAGCTCAAGGAGGGCGTAAATGTGGCTGGGACCTGGGAATATGGAGGGTTCTGGATTCGCTTCGGGGCAAAGATTATCGACGGGATCGCTATAGGCGTAATACAGTGGTGCATTAGTTTTGCCATAGGTATTGTTGTGGGAGTGTCCTCCAGCCCGACCCCCGGAGGTATGACTACTTTTGTTATAATGTCCAACATTTTCAATATTGGTATAGCCGCCACCTATACAACCTGGTTTCTCGGCAAATTCGCGGCAACCCCAGGCAAGATGGCGCTGGGGCTTAAGGTAATCATGGCCGATGGGGACAAGGTGAGTTACATGCGGGCGTTTGGGCGCCATTTTTCCGAGATCCTGAGCGGAATTTTACTGTGCATAGGCTATCTCATGGCTGCATTTGATGATGAAAAGCGGACCCTGCATGACAGGATCTGCGACACCAGGGTAGTGAAAAAATAATAAGGAGAACACACCTTGATCAGATGCACCGCATGCCTTGGCCCTCTTCGCAGGGATATCTTTAATACGCCCGGGTTGACCTCCTGTCCTTCCTGCTCGGTTCTCATCCGGGCGGATGTCTTTCCCGCCCTGGTCAGGGAGCAGCCGGAAGGCACATCGGGAGAGGTCCTGGCAATTGATGATGAGGCCGGCTGTTTTTTTCACCCCAATAAAAAGGCTGTGATCTCGTGCGACGCATGCGGCCGGTTTCTCTGCTCCCTCTGTGATGTGGAGTTTGATGACCGACATCTCTGTGTATCATGCATTGAAACCGGTAGAAACAAGCACAAAATCAAAACCCTGGAGAATCACAGGATACTCTATGACACTACTGCTCTGGCACTGGCCGTTATTCCGATGCTCTTTATCTGGCCCTCGATCCTGACGGCTCCGCTTGCCTTGTTCACGGCCATCTATTACTGGAACGCCCCAACGAGCATCATCCCGCGCACCAAGGTCCGCCTGGTTGCGGCCATTGTTCTGGCCGGCCTGCAGATAGTGGGCTGGTCTGTTTTCTTTTATTATCTTGCAACCCGGTGATTTTTTTTAAAGCATCGAGTTCAGCCGGGGAGAGAATGATTTTCGCAAAAAGACGCGAAAAAAATTCAGTCCCCTTTGTCTTGAAATCTGTCTCCCTTATTGCGAATGACAAAACAGGAAAAGATATACAAACGGCTGCCCGGTAAAAAGAAGGGGCTTATTGGCATCTATACGTTATGGCAGGGGCCCGACCACCTGCTGGCCATTGATTCCAAACGTTTTTCCGAGGACTATAAGAGGTTTTATTACAACGATATACAGGCAATCATCACCCGGCGGACAAGCCGCGGGAAGATCTATAATTTGATCCTTGGGGTGTTCTGCGTTTTTTTTGTCCTTCTTGCTCTCCCCTCCAGGGGCGGAGGGGCCGTATTCTTTATGGTAATGGCCGGTCTGTTTCTTCTGGCCCTTCTTGTCAACCTGTTCCTGGGGCCTACATGCGTGTGCCATCTCCAGACAGCAGTGCGGTTTGAAAGGCTTCCCTCGCTTAATCGGTTGAAGAATGCTTACAAGGCCGTAAAGATTCTAAAGCCGCTTATTGAAAAGGCCCAGGGCAGTCTGACGCCCGAGGCATTGGAAACATATTTTCTTGGAAACAGTCTTAAGAGATCCGTGGGGCCACGGGAACGCGATGCCTCGTCAGGCAGGAGGCATGAGCACGGCAATTTCCATAAAGCGCTGGCTATTCTGCTGCTTGTCTACGGCGTTATTATTTTTATAGACATGTTTATAAACAATCCGGGCGTCAGCCTGATAATGTCCGGTGTCGGCATGGCAGCCGTGGTGGTCATGATCATTGCGCTGGTCAGGCAGCAGGGGAGCGATATCTATAATGCGCTTAAATCGACAACATGGGCAACGCTTGCCTTAATGATCATGGAAATGGTATTGGGTTATGTGATTGCAATGACTGTTGTCTTTAAAAACCCTGTAATCGCAAACAATCAGTGGGAGATGATCAAGGCAATCTCCGAAATATCGCCGTTTGACTCATCCTGGCACCTGGGAATATATATTTTCTCCATTTGCGCCTCTTTTCTCTTGGGTATTGCCGGGCTTGTCCTGGTCAGCCGTTTTCAGAAGGAGTATGCTCAGTTGAATGTTCAGCCGGGGACAGAATAATTTTCGCAAAAAGACGCGAAAAAAATTCAGTCCCCTTCGTCTTCTATCAAGCGCTGATCCACTATTAAGGAGTGAGCGTAGCTGATGCAAGATTTAGCCCATCAACGCTGCTTCAATCACAGGACTCGCGAGGCCGTGGCCCGCTGTCCGGAATGCGGCCGTTTTTTTTGCAGAGAATGCATCACAGAGCACAAAGACCGTGTCCTTTGCGCCTCCTGCCTGGAAAAGCAGCATGCGTCCCGGCCAATTCGCACGATCCGTTTTGGCGGGATTGTGCGAATTGGCCAGTTCCT
The DNA here is from genome assembly GCA_030635485.1 of Pseudomonadota bacterium. GTDB lineage: Bacteria > Desulfobacterota > Desulfobulbia > Desulfobulbales > DAOVYS01 > DAOVYS01. Next base: position 3,954 of record DAOVYS010000015.1, read on the forward strand.
GTCAGGTTCCATATTCCTGTGGCTCTTTTTCTACTACCTGGGCCGGATTCTGCTTTCCCTGCCAAGTTCATTTCACGAAGGTACGTTATGGAATTGGTGAACGGTAACAAAAAATGAACAAAGGGAAACACCATCAGGGCAGGGGCGCAATCGAGATCCTGGAAGAGGCGGTCCATGTTCTGCGTCTTGCCCCTGTGGGAATCCCGGCATGTTACTACGTTGGGAGTCTGCCCTTTATCCTTGCACTGCTCTACTTCTGGGCGGATATGAGCCGTAGCGGCTTTGCGCAGGAGCATTGTCCCGGCGCCGCGATGGGGCTTGCCCTTCTCTTTGTGTGGATGAAATGCTGGCACGCGGTCTTCAGCCGCAAGGTCAAGGCCTGGATAAGCCGTGAAACAGCACCGCGTTACCATTTTCGCCGGATAGTCCGTCTTATTGCCTCACAGACCTTGATCCAGGCCTCCGGTCTGATTGTGCTGCCTCTCTCCGTCCTGTTGGCCATTCCTTTTGGTTGGTGTTACGCCTTTTATCAGAATGTATCCGTGTTGGACGATCTGGAAGATGATGATGTAAAGAGTCTGATCAAGAGGTCGTGGGACCAGGCAAAGCTTTGGCCTGCACAGAATCATATTCTGTTGGCAGTCTTTTCCGCACTCGGGCTGATAGTCTTTATTAATCTTGGCATGACCATTTTCCTGATCCCCCAGATGCTGAACAAGTTGTTAGGCATTGAGACCATGTTCACAATGAGCAGGTTCTGGGTCTTAAATACGACCTTTTTTGCCGCAACATGTTCTGTTACCTATCTGTGCATGGACCCGCTCGTAAAGACCGTGTATGTGCTTCGATGCTTTTACGGCGCATCCCTTAAATCCGGGGAGGACATAAAGATAGAACTGAAAAGTCTTGTCTTGTCCGCAAAAACGCTTGCCGCGGTTCTGGTTCCTGTAATTCTTATTTGTTCTTCAGGCCCGCTTATGGCTGCTGAAACCGTGGATGTGGCGTCAATGCAGCAGGAGATTAACAACAGGGCGGTTTCTGCGGATGAGTTGAACCGGTCCATAGAAGAGGTGTTGGGTAAACCGGAATTTACCTGGCGCATGCCGCGGGAAAAACTGCAAAAGGAGAAGCGTGACGCAAGCGGACCGTTTGCGTGGTTAATGGATTGGATTATAGATAAGTTAAAGGACCTTGCCGGGAGTATCGGGGATTGGATAAAAAAGGTCGGGGAATGGCTGGAGAAATTCCTGCCTGATGTTGATCCTGCCGGCGAACCCTCGGATTCCGGCTGGATGGATTCGGTGCGTCTCCTGCTCATCGTGCTGTTTGTTGCGCTTATCTGTGTGCTTGGCGTTGTCTTTATGCGGGCATGGCTGCGTAAGAGAGAATCCCTTGTCGCGGTTTCCGTAAGACCTGTGCCTGTTACGCCCGACCTGATGGATGAAGAGGTCAGCGCTCTTGATCTTCCGGTGAATCGCTGGCTTTTAGTTGCTGATGATCTTATGAAAAAGGGGTCACTCCGGCTTGCATTGCGAGCGTTTTATCTGGCCACATTGGCACACCTGGCCGAGCATGAACTGATTGCAATCGCAAAATATAAATCCAACCGTGATTATGAACATGAACTGGCCAAGAGGGCCTATGGGTACAAGGGCCTTTCCGATCTCTTTTCAGTAAATGTAATGGCTTTTGACAGGTCCTGGTATGGCAACCACAAGGTGGGTCCGGAAGAGCTGAGGCTGTTTACCCAAAACCAGGAAAGGATTATGAGTTTTGTCAATCGGTAAAAGTAACAGGATTCTCATTTTTCTATGTTTTTTTATTCTGGCCGCATTCCTGATCGGTATGGCCCGGTTGTTTGAATTGCGGTTTGAATCAGGGGACGTCTATCCTCCATACTCATCGCTCAGGTCGGATCCTCTGGGATCAAAGGCCTTTTATGAAGGCCTTGCCTCTATTGAATCTCTATCTGTAAGCCGCAATTTTCGCTCCCTTTCAAAGCTTGGTCCAGGCAGGGACACAACCTTTTTCCTGCTGGGCGTCCTTCCTCATGATCTGGAATCGGTCCATCAGGATTCTTTCAAGGCGCTTACACATTTTATAGCCTCCGGAGGGAGGCTGGCGATCTCCTTGTTCCCCGTGAAAAAACGGTCTGCCCCAAAAAAAGATTGTGAGCAAGAGGAGAAGGATGCGGAAATAGAGGATGGAGAAGCGGAAAAGGGTGAAACCGGGGACCACGTCTCAGACTCCGGCAATAACGGCCAAAGTGAGCCTGATCGAAAAGAGTCGCAGGACAAATTCTCATCTCTTATTGACTACTGGGGTGTGAATTTTAATTTTCAAACCAAACCGTGGGAGAGCAAACAGGCTGCATTGGCAGCAGGTCCGTATGCGGATGGACTGCCAAAGGCCATCTCCTCTCATACGGCTCTCTCTTTTGCTTTTGATGATCTTCGGGATGGCTGGAGAGCGGTCTATTCACGCGACGGGTTCCCTGTGCTGATTGAAAGAGGATTCGGCTCAGGCTCAATCGTCCTTGTTGCGGATTCCTACCTCTTCAGCAACGAGGCGCTGCTCAAGGAGCGGCATCCCGGATTGCTTGCCTGGTTGATCAAAGGAAACAGATCCGTGGTCTTTGACGAGTCGCATTTCGGAATACAGGAGAGCACCGGCATTGCCAGGCTTGCACGCAAGTATCGCCTCGAGTGGTTTTTTTTCGGGCTTGTCATTACGGCTGGGCTGTTTGTCTGGAAAAATTCCGCCGTTTTTGTGCCGTCTCGTGGCGACGATGCAGAGGCAGCGGGCCGGGATGTGGTATCGGAAAGGGATTACACCGTGGGTCTGGTCAGCCTGCTGCGGCGAAATATCTCGTCCCGGGACATCTTAGGGGTCTGTTTCAGGGAATGGGAGAAGTCATCCGCTACGAATAGAAAGCTTTCGGATGAGATGATAAAGAAAGTAAAGGCAGTGATGGATACTGAGTCCCGGCAGGTCTCACATCAGGATAATCCTGTCGTGGCATACCGGAAGATATGCGAAATTCTGTCGGAAAGGGAAAAATCATGGAAAACAAAACAGAAGTCTTAAAGCAGGTCCTTGAACGTGCAAAGGAGGAAGTCGCCAAGGTCATCATAGGCCAGGGCCGCGTGGTCGAGGAATCGCTTATTGCGATTTTTACAGGCGGTCATGCCCTTATAGAGGGCGTGCCGGGTGTTGCCAAGACCCTGCTCGTCAGAACGCTCGCCCATGTCTTGGGATGCGAATTTTCGAGGATCCAGTTTACGCCCGATCTGATGCCCACGGATATAACGGGCACGCATGTCTTTGATCTGCAGAAGAGCCGGTTCACCCTGGTCAAGGGGCCGGTCTTTACCACGTTTCTGCTGGCGGACGAGATCAACCGTGCGCCGGCCAAGACACAGTCCGCTCTGCTTCAGGCCATGCAGGAACGGATGGTCACGATTGACCGGACGACCCATACCCTGAACCCGAACTTTACGGTTTTTGCAACGCAGAATCCGATTGAATATGAAGGCACATATCCACTTCCCGAAGCCCAGAAAGACCGGTTCATGCTCAAGGTCAGGATGGACCTGCCTGAAAGGGACGAGGAGGTGGCGCTTGCCGAACGGACCCTGGGCGAGAACGCCCCTGAGGCCGTACTTGCCGGCGGTTTGGTAAAGCCTGTGGTGACAGTGGAATCCCTGGCGGAATTGAGGCGGTGTCTGCACGGGATTCATGTGAGGGAGGAAATTGTCGGATATGTGGTTGCGATAGTCCGGGGAACGCGTGAACACAGGAGTGTACTGGTCGGGGCCGGTCCGCGCGCGACCCAGGCCCTCCTTCTTTCCGGCAGGGCTCTGGCAGCGATACAGGGGCGGGATTTCGTCACTCCGGACGACATCAAGTCCATGGCGGATTCCGTGCTTGGGCATCGTCTGATTCTACGGCCCGAATATGAGATCGAAGGGTTGACCATCATGGAAGTGATCAGGGAAATCCTGCAGGATGTGGCAGTGCCGCGATGATTGTTCCAAAGTTAAGACTCATTTTCTGGACCCTGATGGTCTTTCTGCCTCTGTCTACCCTGGCTGCTGTGGGTTTTTCAACTGCAGTGTTCTATGCGGGAGTGGTTGCGGCGTTTTTTGTGGCCGCGTTCGTGGATGCGGTTATGGGATTCAGGCGTCTGGATGGAATCAGTGTGGAGCTTCCTGAAGTTGTCCGCCTTTCAAAAGGCAGGCAAGGCGGGATCCGGCTTCGCGTGAACAACGAGAGGATGAATGTGAGGAGGATCCGGTTCGGTCTGCTGTTTCCAGGAGCGATCCGCTCGACAGACCCGAATCTGACAGCCGAACTGCCTGGGGAAAGCCGGTCCTCGTCTCTCATATGGCCCTGCACACCGTTGAAGCAGGGCCGGTTTACGATTGAGAGCTGCTTTTTTGAGATCGCTTCGCCGCTTGATTTCTGGGCTGTCAGGGCAAACCAGCCAGTGCAGGCGGATATCCGTGTCTATCCGAATCTGCTTTCTGAGCGAAAGAGTCTGGCCGCCCTGTTTCTGCATCATGGCCCAGGGATTCACAGGCATCGGCAGATAGGCAAGGGCCGGGATTTTGAAAAATTAAGAGAATATGTGGTTGGAGACAGTTTTGAGGACATTCACTGGAAGGCCACTGCAAGGAGGAGACATCCGGTCACAAAGGTCTTTCAGATCGAGCGCACCCAGCAGGTCTATATCATCCTTGACGGTTCGCGGCTGAGCGGCCGGCAATCGGATACCACGGGTGAAAGCCGCAGGGAAACGGACATTGCTATCGGGACCTCGAACACTGTCATGGACAGATTTGTCACAGCCTCATTGATTATGGGGCTGGCCGCGGAGCAGCAGGGCGATAAGTTCGGACTTCTGACCTTTAGTGACAGGGTTCGGGGATTTGTCAGGGCAAAAGGGGGCAGGCAGTATTTCAACGCCTGCCGGGAAATGCTCTACACGCTCGAACCCCAGGCTGTAACTCCCGATTTTGGCGAGCTGTTTTCATATATCGGCCTTAATATCAGGCAAAGGGCCATGCTGATCTTTCTTACAAATCTCGATGAGCCCGTATTGGCGGAGAGTTTTGTTAAAAACATCGATCTCATATCAAAGCGGCACCTGGTTTTGGTCTCCATGATGAAGCCCACGGGCGCAAGGCCGCTTTTTTCTTCTCAGTCCGTGGAATCAGTCAACGATTTATACGAGGATCTGGGCGGCCATGTCCTCTGGGAGACTCTTTGCGAGATTGAAAAGGTGTTAAAGCGGCGCGGGGTCGGTTTTGCCCTGCTGGACAATGAAAACATGACCACCGAACTCGTGTCCAGGTATCTTAATGTGAAACAAAGGCAACTTCTGTGATCATTGACCTGAAAAAATTCATCGTTACGGAAAGGCAGTACTGGTCCGAGCTGGAGCTTGTTTTGGACAAACTAGCAAAGGACCCGGAACATAAGGCCGATCTGGAGGCGATCAAGAGGTTCCATTATCTTTATCAGCGTACCTCGGCTGATCTTGGTAAGATCATGACATTTTCATCGGAACCCGAGATCCGCCGGTATCTCGAATCCCTGGTCGGGAGGGCCTATGGTGAGATTCACGAGACACGCGAAAAGGCTCATCGCCTTGCTCCAGGGCGCTGGTTTTTTCATACCTTTCCGCAGACGTTCCGCATGCATGTGCGGGCGTTTTATCTGGTCCTTGTTATCATGGTGGCAGGATGCATTTTTGGGGGTCTTGCAATAAGCCTTGATCCCGATTCCAAGGAAGATCTTATGCCTTTTCCGCAACTGCGGGTGGATCCCGAAGAACGGGTGGCCCGTGAGGAGAGCGTTGATAAAGACCGGTTGCATGGAGGAAAGGCCTCGTTTTCCTCATACTTGATGACCCACAATACAAAGGTCTCCATTTTTGCCATGGCGCTCGGCATGACCTGGGGGATCGGAACTGCGGTTCTTTTATTCTCTAACGGCGTGATGCTGGGAGCGGTTGTCCTTGATTACATACTGGCAGGCCAGACCGAATTTCTTTTTGGCTGGCTGCTGCCCCACGGCGCAGTGGAAATCCCGGCCATCCTGCTTGCCGGTCAGGCAGGCATGGTGCTTGCCGGTGCGCTGATCGGACGCGGAGGGTCTGTTCCCTTAACGAGGCGGCTCAGGGAGATATCGGGTGATCTGGTAACACTGATCTCCGGAGTTGCGATCATGCTGGTCTGGGCCGGTTTTATCGAGGCCTTTTTTTCCCAGTATCATGAACCGGTCATCCCGTCTGAGGTCAAGACAGCGGGCGGGTGTGGGATACGGATTCTGCTGACCCTGTTTCTATGGAAATCCGGCAGGCATAATATGTTATGAACCATGAAAAAACCAATATCCTGACTATCAGGACACCCGAGGGTATCCTCTTTTCCCTGAGGCTTTCAGGGCCGGTCAACCGGTTTCTGGCATGGATTGTCGATCTTGCCGCGATTGTGGCCATCTCCACCATTGTCCGTTCTCTGCTGGGAATATTTGGCCTGATAAGCGGGGATTTTGCCATGGCAGCCTCCATATTGGCCTATTTTGTCGTCTCAATAGGTTACTCCATTGTCATGGAATGGCGCTGGCGCGGCCAGACGCTTGGAAAACGGTTGTTTAATCTGAGGGTGATGGATGAACAGGGGCTGCATCTCAGGTTCAGCCAGATAGTTATCCGCAACCTGCTCAGATTCGTGGACAGCCTGCCGGCATTTTATCTTGTTGGAGGGCTTTCCTGCCTTATAAGCCGAAGGGCTCAGAGACTCGGGGATGTGGCTGCCAATACGATCGTTGTATGGAATCCCGCGATTCCGGAACCGGACCTGGATCAAATTTTGACTGACAAGTACAATTCATTCCGCAAATATCCCCACATTGAGGCGCGCCTGCGTCAGCGGGTCTCTCCTCAGCAGGCCGGGATCGCCCTGCAGGCCCTTTTGCGCCGGGATGAGTTGGACCCTGTGGCGCGGATCGAATTGTTCACCTCTATTGCCTCCCATTTCAGGAGGATTGTGGAGTTCCCGCAAGAGGCAATCGACGGAATATCCGACGAACAGTATGTGCGAAACATAACAGACGCCCTTTTCCGAACGCAACCAGGTTTACTCAAGCGGTGAGTTATGATGCTGAAAACCAATGAAAGACCGGCACGAGATAAAAAATTATCTCAGCTCAAACTCGATAACGGATCTAAAATTGCGGTGATCGGCGGTGGACCTGCCGGCAGTTTTTTTAGTTATTCGGCTCTGGATCTGGCGGAACGGCTTGGGATCGACATAGAAATCGATGTTTACGAACGAAAGGATTTTTCCCGTTGCGGGCCTGCGGGCTGCAATCATTGCGGGGGCATAATTTCCGAGTCACTTGTGCAGATACTCTCGACCGAGGGTATAAATATTCCGTCTCATGTGGTTCAGCGCGGCATTGATTCTTATGTCCTGCATATGGATACCGGCAGAGCCGGAATCGATACTCCGCTTCAGGAAAAAAGGATAGCCTCCATGTACAGGGGAGGAGGTCCCCTTGGGGCAAAGGGGATTACACGGGGTGGTTTTGACGCATATCTTGAAAAACTGATACAGGATAAAGGCGCCAACCTGATAAAGGAGAGAGTTGTTCAAATAAGCCTTGATGATGGTTACCCCATTGTAAAGACCAAGAGCGGTCTGAAAAAAAAATATGAGCTGATTGCAGGGGCTATCGGGATTAACGCTCCATCATTACAATTCTTTGACGGACTGGTGCCCGAATTCAGACCGCCTGATGTAACAAGGACATTTATCTGCGAATTTTCGTTGGGCCGTGACCTTGTGAAGAAGCACTTCGGCGGGTCAATGCATGTCTTTCTTTTGAATCTTCCCAGGCTTGAGTTCGCAGCGCTGATTCCAAAGGACGAATATGTCTCTCTTGTGCTTCTTGGCGAGGGAATCGACAAGGAGCTTGTGCGTTCTTTTTTGAATACACCCGAAGTAAAGGGGTGTTTCCCGCCCGGCTGGATAGAGTCGAATACGCCTGCCTGCAAATGTTTTCCAAAGATCAATACGAATGCGGCTATTCAACCTTTTTCCGACAGGATTGTGTTGATCGGTGACTGCTCCGTGACAAAATTGTATAAAAACGGTATCGGTTCGGCATTTTCAGTTGCCAAGGCGGCCGCAACAACGGCTCTCCTTCACGGAATATCCGCCGATGACTTTGAAAAACATTTTATGCCGGTGTTGAAAGGTATCAATTTTGACAATAATATAGGAAAGATACTGTTTGCATTTACACGCCAGATTCAGAAAAGAGACTTTTTAAAACAGGGGATTCTGCGCATGGTTTCAAAGGAGCAGCATAAGCCCGGGAAGCGCAGATACATGAGCATGATCCTGTGGGACACCTTTACAGGAAGCGCTCCTTACAAGGAGATTGTTATGCGTACGTTAAATCCGATTTTTATATTCAACCTGATCCGGGGAATAGTAGCGGCCGTTTTGTTTAAGAAAGGCGGCAACGGATCGAAATCGGACTTAAAAAACGCAACCGAATCTCTGGGTAGAATATACATGGATGGCGAAGTAATAGTCAGGCAGGGTGAATTCGGAGACTGTTTTTATGTGATCCAGGAAGGAAAGGTTGAAGTGCTTCACGATGAAAACGGGAAGGATGTCAGACTTGCCGTACTGTCCGAGGGCGATTTTTTTGGAGAAATGGCGCTTTTTGAACGGGAAGTTCGTTCCTGCACCGTCAGTGCGCTTGGAGGCGGATCGCGGGTGTTGACCATTGACAAGAAAACACTTCTGCGCCGGATACAGGAGGACCCTTCACTCGCCTTCCGTCTCCTTGAAAAAATGTCATCACGGATCCGCACCATGAATGAGCAGTTAAAATTATAACCAATGATGGCGTCGCAGTATATCGAACTTTTTATTTAGCCATCTAATTCGGTACGATGGACTTTTTACGAGTCCATCACCAATAACTATTGAACCAACATGAAAATTCTTGTTACCGGCGCTACCGGTTATATAGGCGGAAGGCTTGTTCCGCTTCTGCTTGATCATGATTATGATGTCCGCGTACTGGTGCGTGATGCAAACAGGATCTCAGGCCGTGACTGGGTAAAACAGGTTGAAGTCGTGACAGGAGACCTGACAGATCTTGACACGCTTCGGCCCGCCCTGAAGGATATCGATATTGCCTTTTATCTTGTGCATTCAATGAATGCGGGTACGGATCATGTCAGGCAGGATCGGCTTTCCGCGGAAAATTTTGTTCAGGCGGGAGGAGATCTGAAGCACGTCATATATGTGGGCGGGCTTATCCCGAAAACGGAAAAAATATCCGATCATTTAAAAAGCAGGGCCGAGGTTGGGGAAATCCTGCGGTCAAAGCTGCCTGTGACTGAATTTCGCGCCGGTCCGATTATCGGATCAGGCTCCGTGTCCTTTGAAATTGTACGTTATTTGACCCAGCGTCTCCCAATAATGGCGGTCCCTGCCTGGATACAAAGACATACCCAGGCAATCGCGATCAGCGATGTTCTTCAATATCTTCTGCTCTCAATAGAGCGGGGGCCTCTTGGTATCATTGACATCGGATCAGACCTGACCACTTTTAAGAAAATGATATATGTTTATGCGGACCTGCGCGGGATTATGAAAAGATTGCTTATCCATACGCCCTCCATGCTTCCGCCGAAACCGGTCTCAATGGTGATCGGGCTAATCACATCGATTCCACATACCATGATAGTCCCGCTTGTTGAAAGCTGTATGGAATCCGTTACAGCCAACACAGGCAAGGCGGAGAAATATTTCCCGGAAATCAAACCGATTTCATATCGTCATGCGGTAGAGCAGGCGCTTGACAGGATTGAGCAGGAAACCGTACCTACCAGATGGAGCGGCGCGCTTGGGAAGCTGCCGGCATATGAACTGACAGACCGCGAAGGTCTGATCCGGGAAGTCAGGACCCTGCATGTTGATTGCAACCAGGAGGAAGTTTTTGAAAGTTTCAGCAGTATCGGCGGAGACCGGGGTTGGCTTGTATTGACATGGGCCTGGAAACTGCGCGGATTAATGGATCAGCTGGTCGGCGGCCCCGGGCTGCGCCGCGGACGGCGTCATCCAAAGGAAATTCTCCCAGGTGAAGCCCTTGACTTCTGGCGGGTTGAAGCGGTTGAACCGCCGCGCCTGTTCAGGCTGCGCGCGGAGATGAAAGTCCCGGGCCGGGCATGGCTGCAGTGGGAAGTTATACCCGAAGGGGCGGGCACACGTCTGATACAGACGGCAATGTTTGCACCAAAGGGACTATGGGGGACGTTGTACTGGTACAGCTGCTACCCGATTCACAAATTTCTATTCAGCGACCTGATAGATGCAATAGCCTCTGATGCCGGGAAGATCTGAATAGAGCTGTCTGTCCAGAAATGTAACATTTCTGTACGGAGGGGTCAGGGGTCTGGGAGGGTAACTGATTGATTTTTTTGTTGTTTTTGCTGACCACTGATCCCTGATCCCTGACCCCTTCTATTATACCTGATCATCATCATGGCAATATCATCGGATTGCGGCGCTGATCCGGCATGTTTCCTTATGTTTTGCAGAATTTTTGCAAGCACTTCTTCAACCGGTTCATGCTGAAATAGGGCCAACTCTTTAAGTAATCGCTCATTCGAAAAAAAGAGACCTTTATCGTTCATGGCTTCCGTTACGCCATCCGTGTACAGAAACATGGCGTCATCCGGGCCGAGTGTCACGGTTGTCTCTTTATAATTTAATCCTGGCATTACTCCTACAACCAGTCCGCTTATATCTTTTTTATACTCTGCTCCATCACCGCGTCTTATCAATATCGGCGGGTTATGGCCGCCATTTGCATAGCGCACGGTTCCTGTACGTACATTGAGAATTCCGATAATCAGAGTGACAAACATGACCTTTGGATTATCTGAGTAGAGAATCTGATTGATGCTATTCATTATATCCGAGGGTGAAGTGAGATGTTGCGCTGAATTTTTCACAAGTGTCCTGGTAATGGCCATAAACAGAGCAGCCGGAACGCCTTTATCGGAAACATCGCCTATGGTAAAGCAGAGGTGCTCTTTATCGATGAAAAAGAAATCGTAAAAGTCACCTCCTACTTCTCTGGCCGGTATCAAATTGGCAAATATATCAAACTCGGCATGTTCCGGAAAAGGGGGAAAGACCTTTGGCAGGATACCCAATTGAATTTCTCTTGCCACATTCAACTCACTCTCGATCCGTTCTATTTCTCTATCACGTTGAATAGCCCGTTTTTCCGCAACACGGAACTTTAAGAGGCTGAGAACGGGGAAAATTCCGCCAAGCGTCATAAGAGGGTAAAAGGGAGAGAGAAAAATGTTGCCTGTCTCCAGTATCTTTAACCCTCCGAACCAGAGAACGACAGAGCCGAAGCCGACAAAAAGCAGGCTGCTCCAGGGCCTGCACCATGCCAGAACAATGGAAACAAACACGCCGACACACAATGTTACCAGGAGCTCAGCTCCATTTGCCCAGGCAGGCCGTTTAAAAAAGACCCCATGCAGGATATTGTCAGCCACGCTGGCGTGAACCTCGGTGCCCGGATAAAGTTGATCAAATGGAGTTATGTGGGTATCCTTCAGCCCTGCCGCGGACGTTCCGATAAAAATAACGCGTCCTGCAACGCTCGCTCTGTTGAAATTATCATTAAGAATATCAGCCACGGAAATGTAATCGATAGACTTTCTGCCTCCTCTGTATCGAATCAGCAGATTTCCCTCTGCATCCAAAGGGATAACGGTTTTGTTCAGCCGTAACGATTCTATGCCGAGAGAAGAAACCTTTAAGAAAACTCTTTTTGCGCCAACCGCCTTCATCACTGAAGCCAGTGCCAGGCTTGGATATATCTTATCCTTAAAACGCATCAGCATGGGAATCCGGCGTACCACCCCGTCATTATCCGGTCTGATATTAACAAAGCCGGAGTCTCCGGTAGACTCGGCAAGAACAGGGAGAGGGGCAATAACCCCTGTTGCACCTGGAATTTCAACAGCGGTTTCCGGTTTAGCGGCATCATGAATAATGATCACATCAACCGGAAAGAGGCCGGGGGCAATCCGGCCGGCAAGAGGAGAGGCGGAAAATTTATATCCTATCACATATGGCCCATTGGCCAGCACATTTGCCAGAACAGCGTCATTGTCCTGAAGTGCGTCGGGAACTCCGGCAAGTTCTAATTCAAGGCCCAATTCATCACGAAGATCCCGTTGCATTTCCTTTAAGGATGTTCGATCCGGTTCGGCAAAGATAATATCCAGCCCGATTCCGGCCGCGCCCGCATCCGTAAGTTTTTCGAGCAGATGCGCTATCCGGTATCGAGGCCATGGCCACTGTCCGAATTGTGCCAGACTTTTTTCATCAATATCTACAATAAGAGGCAGCGGGGTTGTATGGGTGTCAAGAGAGCGGTGCATGACATCATAGAGTTTGTTGTCAAGGGAGGAAAGAAAGGCGGGCCTGTATACACCAATAGAGAAAAAGAGGCCGGAGAAAAGGATGCCGCAAAGCGCAATGGACCCGCCTCCCTCCATCTTTGCAAACAGAAAAGATAAAATGGTGGAAATGAGACGAGGCGTTTTGGGGGGGAAACTCGGCATGGAACAGTTTTAAAGTAAATAATAGGCTTGTGTGGAAATATTACAAAAAACCTCGGTCTGTAAATGTTTGACAGTGCTCCATGTGTTCACGATCAGGTCTTTCAGCGATACATAAGTATGCTGGAAGGCCTGATCGTGGACAGATGGAGTGCTGCCGAATATTTACGTTTTAAAGGAGGATTACAAAGCTAAATTGATCACATGCGGATGCGTCGTTGGTGAACTCTTACCGGACTATAACCTCAACTCTTCTGTTACGCGGTTCCGGCACATTGTCAGCGGTTTTGATCAGCGGATTGCCTTCACCGTGTGATGTGGAATTGATGTCTGAAGGAGGAACACCTTTGGCAATGAGCAGGGTTCTCACCTTGTCCGCACGTTTGCGTGACAACTCAATATTAAATTTTTTGGAGCCGCATCGGTCCGCATGACCGTTTACACTGATATCGGTTGAGGCCCGTTTTTGAATCTTGGCCAGGATTTTTTGAATAGATGATCGTGAATCATGTGTCAGCTTAACGGAATCCCAAAAAAAGTAGAGGATATAAGTTGCAGGCGGAGGCGGTTCGGCGGCCAGGGCGGCCGTAAAAATTTTACTCACTTCTTGTTCGGCCATTATAACAGGTGGCCGCGGCGCCTTGCCACTGGTCACAGAGACCGCATAGTTGGCCTGGTTCACCCTGCTGACGCCATGCTCGTTGCTGACCTGAATCTCCCCTACATGACCGTCGGAATCAGGAAGAAGCACAAGGATCGTTTTCCCGGAAGAACATCCTGAAAGCCAAAGAATGCAAGCCGCTAATAATAAAAAATATCTTTTCCCAGCTATCATAAGTTGTCACTCCTGAATTTGAGCGGCAAACTTAGTTCCTCGAATGGCCACTATTCCGTCAGGAGTCTCTATCCTGATCGACTTCGGGGACAGTTTGCCCATAATTCCGGAGACATAAACAAAGGTCCCCCTGACCATGCGGCTAACAAGGGAGAAATCATTTTTTTTGGGATCAAACCGGAATTCTTTAAGGGCCAGTTCACTGTCAGGTCCAAGGGTAAAAACCGTATCGTCCTGCAGGATGATGCCGACTGAACCGTTATGGCCGGTCTTCACTCTATCCTGGACAAAGAGCCGCGTTCCCACGACAGGATCTACCTCTTTGCCCCGGCTGACCACCGTGACTGTTCCGTCAAGGGTCTTGATGCTGCCTATATATTTATCAGCAGCCCAGGAGATTCCCATTGGGAACAGGCACACCACACACAGAAACGCAGCGAAATATTTCATTTTATAATCCTCCTCAACCCCTTTTTTTGTATAACCTCTCATACCTCTTGTCAATATATAAGTTTGATGCACTCGTAAGAAGTCATGAGATGGCTAAGTAAAAATTTCGATATACAAGGAGTAGTAATTTTTCAGGTGCGAGACCATACATATTGGTATGTCGAGTGGCTGAAAAATTGCTGCGACGCAGTAGATCGGACTTTTTACGACGCCATCAAGTTTGAGAATCGGCCCGGTTCAATGAAGCCTTTGACATGTCCCTGCATAATGGGATATTCTTTAAGATGTGGTTAAAATCTTTTCTAAGAAAGTTTGTTTAATCATGAAATATTCATGGCCTGCATCACTTGAAAGCGTCCCGGAGATAGGGAAGTATGTTAAGGGAAAAGCCCTGGAATCCGGCCTTGATCAGAAGAGCTCATTACAGCTCTGCCTGGCTGTTGAAGAAATTGCCGTGAACATAATACACCATTCGTCTCGTGGTGAAGAAAATAGAATTGAGACAATTATTGAGAAGACACCGGACTCGATTATAATTCGCCTTCTTGACACTGGAATTGAATTTAATCCTCTGAGCGCCCCTGCTCCTGACATCAGCGGGGATGTTATGGAACGGGAGATTGGAGGGCTGGGAGTTTTTTTAGTAAAAAAAATGGTTGATCAAGTTAACTATCAGCGGATAAACGATCAAAATCATCTCATTTTAAAAAAATATTTTCAATCCTGATGATCTCGTGAAAAAATCCATCTACTACATGGAGAAAAAAACTATGGAAGTATCTTTCTGGGGAACACGCGGGTCACTGCCGGCGCCGGTCACGGCACAAATCATCCGCCATAAGGTGAAGAAAGCCCTGGAGATTGCCGCTGCCGAGAATCTTGATGCCGGCACCGACATCGACAATCTGATTGACACCAAACTCCCCTTCTGGGTCAAGGGGACCTACGGATCAAATACATCGTGCGTCGAAATACGCGACAACGAGGATTTTCTTTTATGCGATGCAGGATCAGGACTCCGTGAATTCGGATATCATTTCCTGAGCAGCCACAAAGGATCATCACCAAAGGAGTTTCATATCTTTATCTCGCATCCTCACTGGGACCATATTCAGGGTTTTCCCTTTTTTATTCCCAGTTATATCGATGGGACCCGAATTACCATCTATGGATGTCATGACAACCTGAAAGAGTCCTTCTCATTACAGCAACGTTCCCCCTTTTTTCCGGTTGATTTTGATTCTCTTGGAGCAAAGATCGACTTTGTTGGCCTTGAGCCGGGTAAAACGTACGATATCGCAGGATTCAGCGTCTCGGCCATGGAACAGAATCATCCAGGGATATCTTTTGGATACCGTTTTGTGAAAAACGGCAAAACCATTGTTTATTCAACCGACTCCGAGCATAACATGGCAAGCGGCAACAATGAGGAACTTGTAACTTTTTTTAATCAGGCTGATCTGTTAATTTTTGACGCGCAATACACATTAATCGACGCATGGACCAGTAAAGAGGACTGGGGCCATTCCAATAATCTCATTGGTGTGGAACTGGCACAAAAGGCCCATGTCAAACACCTGTGCCTGTTTCATAACGACCCTGTTTCAAGCGACCAGGATCTGGACAAGTTACTCCACAATACTACAAAATTGGCATCTCTTTTGGAAGAAGGCAAAACTCCGAGGGTCAGTGTCGCATATGACGGCATGATTGTTGAGGTGTAACGTGATTTTTGGGTAATATGGATACATTTTTGTTTTTCCCGGGTTGGGCATAGCAAGGAGAAGTAGATGGAGATTGAAATTGAGAAACAAGGAAAGAGCCTGCTTATTAAAGTCAAGGGACGTATGGATGCGGTTACATCATCTGAATTTGAACAAAAATGCGCTGAATTGATAGAAGATGGAGAAAGATATTTTATTGTAGATCTGGAGAGACTTGAATATATCAGCAGTGCCGGACTCCGCAGCATACTGATAACCGCCCGGGAATTGGAGCCTGATCAGGGGGAGATATG
The DNA here is from genome assembly GCA_030635485.1 of Pseudomonadota bacterium. Taxonomy (GTDB): domain Bacteria; phylum Desulfobacterota; class Desulfobulbia; order Desulfobulbales; family DAOVYS01; genus DAOVYS01. The sequence continues at coordinate 19,941 of DAOVYS010000015.1, forward strand.
TTTCTGCAATCTTAAAGGCCTTGTCAGGGAAGTCTTTTCCGTGTCCGGCTTTCATTTGACTTTTTCTATTTATGATACATGCGAGGAAGCCCTTGAAAGGAGCCTGGATTGAGGGAAGCGTAAACAACGGAGAAGGAACGGGGTGCTCAACTGCCGACTATGTTAGCTTGGCCTTCAAATCAGGTGCTGCAGTAAAAGTAAACTTTTTGCCTGATTTATGCATATCCAGTAAGCCAAATTCATGTAGGCTTATTAAATCCGCCCTTGCTGTCTGGTATACCACTCCATGAACCATCATGTGAGTCTTGAATGTATATATGTTGTCCGGTCTGTCCAAAGCGCTTACAAGAAGTGACCGTTGTCTATGGTTCAAGAGGGGCTGTTTCTTTAAAAATTTTATCGCCTTTCGGGATTCTTTCTGCTTCCTTGCCAGATAAATTTTAAGCTCATCTATAGCTAATTTAACTGCTCGAAGATGAAACATTATAAAATATGTTACATCTCTGTCATCTATCTCTGAGTAAAGAAATGATCGATAATATTGGACAGATGCTTTCCTCATAATCCTGGAAATAGAAAGGTACTCAAAAAGCCAATATTTTCTTTTCAGCATATACCAATAAAAAAGTGCCCTGGCAGCACGTCCATTTCCGTCTGCAAATGGATGCAAGTACGCTAACCAAAAATGAAGAAGTATCCCTTTAATTACGGGATGAACAAACTCCTCTCCACCTTCCAGATTTGCAAAATTACATAATAGTCTTGCAGATTCACCTATGAGATTGGGATGAGGAGGGGTGTGAAGCACTTGATTTTTTTCATCATACACTCTTATGTCTCCATCTTCTTCTACTCTAAACCT
>DAOVYS010000056.1 GCA_030635485.1 Pseudomonadota bacterium
ACACTCGGGCTTGTGGTTTTCATCTTTATAGTTTCTGTTTGGAGAATCTAACGGTATTCCGAGTTTGTTTTCTCTTTCAAAGCCTTGTTTTGCCTGTTTAATGCTTGGATGAGCTTGTATGGAAAGAGGTTTTGATGCAGCAAGAACTTTGAAAAGATATGGAAGTTTGTTGTCAAATTTTGCAGCTACATCTTTCCCAAGAATATCTGCCGGGAATTGTTTTATCAATTCAAGTAAAGATAGCCACTTGTCATCATATTTCACTAAAGAAGGGGCCTTTGGATGCGCACCCATCCACAGTTCTGCCTGTGGTTTTGTTGAAGGAGACTGCTTGCCCAGAAGATCAGCAATAGCGGTATGGGACCCCCATGCATATTTTTGAATGGAATTTTTCATCAGACATATTTTTTTCATATAATATGATCTAGCCTTTCTTCATTTTGTTTACGTTGCTTTAGGATAACATAATGTGGTGAGGGACGAATCCTAATCCAATTGGATGGTATCCATTATTCGGCATTTAGTATCTCTCTGACTTTACGGGATAGTACTTCCGGTGTAAAAGGCTTTTCAAGAAAATTCAGTCCGGGCGCCAAAAGACCGTGATGCACAATGGCATTGTCCGTGTACCCGGACATATAAATCACCTTCATATTGGGATAAAGCGGTTGCAGTCGTTTCACAACTTCCTTACCGCCCATCTTCGGCATCACCACATCGGTAACAATCAAATCAATCGGCCCCTCGTGTTCCTTGCTTATTCTCATAGCATCTTCCCCGTTTTCAGCAGCCAGAACCTTGTACCTATTTTGCTTAAGAACTGTTCGCGCAAGTTTTCGAAGATTATCGTCATCTTCTACAATCAAAATGGTCTCGGTACCTCTGAGATCGTCCACAGGGACAGGGGTTCGTTCTTTTTCTTCCAGCTCCACATTCCTCTTCACCTTAGAAATATAGACCTTAAAGGTCGTTCCCCGCCCAGGTTCGCTATAGACCCAGATAAATCCATTGTTTTGTTTGATAATGCCGTAGACAGTCGACAGGCCCAATCCCGTGCCCTTGTTTATATCCTTGGTGGTGTAGAAAGGCTCAAAGATATGTTCCTGGATTTCATTGTCCATACCGATGCCGGTATCGCTTACCGATATCACCACATAAGAGCCGGACTGCTTTTCTCCAATACCGTGCTCGCGAAAATAGTTTTCATCCAGATTTGCGTTAGCTGTTTCAATAGTAAGCTTGCCTCCCATGGGCATGGCATCTCTGGCATTGACCGCCAGGTTCATGATTACCTGCTCCACCTGTCCGGGGTCCGCTTCCACCTTCCATAATTCAGCCTCAGGAATCGTCAGAAGCTCAACATCCTCGTTAAGCAGGCGACCGAGCATCTTCTCCATACCTGATAATAATTTGTTGCAGTCAATAACCTTGGGCTGGACAATCTGCTTACGGCTGAAGGCCAGAAGCTGGCGGGTCAAAGAGGCTGCCCTTTCCCCGGCTATCTTGATCTGTTCTATCTCCTCCCGAAGGGTATCATCTTTGCCGACATCCATTAGCGCAAGACTGGCATTCCCGATGATGGTGGTCAGGACATTATTGAAATCATGGGCCACGCCTCCAGCCAGTGTTCCGATGGCCTCCATTTTCTGGGCCTGGCGGAGTTGCTCTTCGAGGTTTTTGCGTTCTTTTGCCTGTCTGTTTCTATGTAACCTCGCATTCAGGAGGGGCGCCAGATGGACGGCGATGGCTTCCATTATCTGGACATCGTCCTTTTCATAGTTCGTTTTCTTGTTGCCAACCAGCAGATTGCCGATGACGTTTCCTCTATGAATAATGGGAACGTCCAGCGCTCTTGTTATTTGAATATGACCTTCCGGCACCTGCAAGGGTTTGTTGGAATACAAGGTTTCCCCCTCGGTAAGAGCCCTGCCCCAGATGCCGCCCCATGACTCGCGGGGGAATATGATATCCCTGTCCGACATCTTGCACTCTTTCCAAACTTCTCTTGTCATAGAAGGGCAGGCCAATGCTCCATTTTTGTCGATGTATCCAAAGACACCACACTTGCTTTTTAAGGCCTCTAAAACAACCTGCAACACTTCTCCGTACATTTCGTCGTCGGGCGCAGTAATAAAGACCTGGGATATCTGATTCTTGATGGCCAGCTCATTCTCGGAACGTCGCAACGCTTCCTCAACATGCTTTCTTTCCTCGATTTCTTTTTTTAATTGAATATTGGATTTTGAAAGCTCGGCAGTCCGTTCCTGGACCCGCTTTTCCAGGTTTTTCCTGGCTTGTTGAAGCTCTTCGTTTGATCTTTGGAAATCGAGGTTTTTTTGGACGGCAACTTCATAGGTGGAGAGCAGGAGGTCTATCATCTGCACTCGTTCGGAAGATAAAAAATACCTTTTTCCCCTGAAAAATATTTCAATTCCCATCTGCGAGGAGGCGCCTCTTCTTATTTCCTTGTTTATGAGGATGTACCTGATTCGGGACAGCAGAAACTTTTTATCGAAAGGCTTGACAATAAAGTTGCTGGCCCCGCAAATGAGTCCGTTGATAACGTCCTCCGGTTCGGAAAGGCTTGTCAAAAGAATTATCGGGATTTTTTTCAACCTGTCGTTTTTTTTGATCTTGTTACAGAGTTCGTATCCATTCATCCTGGGCATAACAATGTCGGATACGATGATGGTGGGAGTAATATCTTTCAACATGTCAAACGCCTGTTCACCGTCTTCAGCCACTGAAACCTTATAGCCGTTCTGCTCCAGGAAGTATTGAATTTCCAAGGCCTGGGTGTGGCTGTCTTCGACTACCAAAATATGGACATCATTTTCCATGATTCATTCCTTTCGTTGATATTTTTTTATTTACCAAATCTATCAGCGCATCGGCAATGCTTTCCGAGGGAAGCTCATACACTGCTGCGTCAAGTTTTATCGCTTCTCCCGCCATGCCATGAACCAATGAACTTTCTTTATCCTGCGCGATGGTAACGGCCCCTTTATTTTTCATGAGTTTCAACCCGTCGGCCCCGTCTTTACCCATGCCCGTAAGCAAGACGCCGGCCGCGGTCGCGCCATATACATCCGCCATGCTCCGGAAGAGAAAGGATATGGAGGGCCGGGAGTTGTTTTCCGTCTTGGCCCTGCTCAAAACGACCCGGCCTGAGCCGTCGACTCCCATGTGATAATCGTCCGGTGCAAAATAGACGTGTCCCGGAAGCAAAATCTCCCCGTGAGCGGCCACGTGAATGGCACAATCCGTGCCCTGGCCGAGCCACTTTGTCAAGCCGTCTATAAAGCCGCTTGAGATGTGCTGGACTATCAATATAGGAACAGGAAAATTTTTGGGGATTTTTAAAAGAATTTCTTGCAATACAGGAGGTCCGCCCGCGGACGCGCCTATAGCTATCACATTGATTTCGCCGGGCATCGCCACAGGTTTGACCGCAGGAGGCTTCGGCCTTGGCTTTCTTGCCGCTTCCCTCATAAACTTGCAGCGTCTGATCACCTTTACTTCCGACATTAATTTTACATTTTGAAGCAGTTCTTCAGAATCACGTTCATAATCAGGACGGTCTATCCCCCATGGTTTATTTAAAAGGGTGACCGCTCCCGCTTCCATGGCGCGGAATACAATGACAGTATCTTTAACATCGTGGGTTGCGCTCATAATAATGATGGGCACGGGATTGTTTTCCATAATTATGCGGGTTGCCTCGAACCCGTCCATCCTGGGCATGTTGATGTCCATCAAGATCACGTCCGGGCGCTTTCTCTTTGATAACTCCACCGCCTCTTCGCCGTTTTCGGCAATTCCCACGATCATGATCTCATCGTCCGAATCAAGCAGATATTTTAGATACTCCATGGTTGTATGTGAATCATCGACTATCAGGACTTTAATCATAGAAATCTCCTAACTGCTAAATATATTTTTTAATCACTTCCAATAGATTGCTCTGGTCGAAGCTGCTTTTGACAATGTATGCGTTCGCGCCGACATCAATTCCACGCTCACGGTCTTCGCGGGAGTGGAGCGCGGTCACCAGTATTACGGGCAAATCACCAAGTTTTTTGTCATCGCGGATTTTCTCGGTGAGCACAAACCCGTTCATCCTGGGCATGTCAACATCCGATACCAACAGATCGTATTCCCCTTCTTTGAGCTCCGTTAACGCCTCGAGGCCGTCAACCACGGTTTTCACCTGATACCCGGCTGACTCCAGAATGGTTTTCAAGAGCATGCGCGAGGTAATGGAATCCTCGGCAACTAACACGGATATCTTCTCTGATTCGGCTTCTTGTGCGCGAACGGCCACCCCCGAGGCCATGGGACTCACGTGCACAGCGGATTTCAACAAGTCCGTGACGTTCAGGATGGGTACCACCTTTCTGTTTCCCAGTACCGTGGCCCCGTATATGTTCCTGACACGGGAGAGCTGGTTTCCGAGGCTCTTAAACAGTATCTCTTCTTCATCCAGGACCTGGTCCACGCTGAATGCGATCCGTTTCTCCTGCGTTCCCAGAACCAGCGCCGGGATCAGTTCCGACTCGGATGCTCGTACTCTGTGCGGGATTTCCAGGACGTCATCAAGCCGAACCAGCGGAACCGTTTGCCCGTTCAAGGGGATGGTCTTCCTGTTTTCAACGGTTTTAACATCATTCGGGTTGATTCTCACCACCCGGTCAACACTCGCCGTGGGCATGATAAACTGCTGCTCCCCCGCCCCCACCAGGATGCCCCTGAAGGTGGCAAGCGTTATGGGAAGGAGCGCCCGGAACATAGTCCCCTGACCGAGGCGGCTTTCAACCGACATTTCGCCACCGAGCTTTTCAACTTTCTCGAGCACGATGGCCATACCAAGTCCCCTTCCGGACATGTCCGTTACGATCGTGCTTGTGGTTACCTCTGATTGAAAAATAAGCTCAAGTGCCTCCTCCCCGGAAAGCCCGCTTGCTTCTTCCCTGGATATAACTCCTTTTTTGATGGCCGATTTTTTTACTTTCTCTACGTCAATTCCCGCTCCATCATCGGAGATGGTAATCTCGACTTTGTCACCGTTTGCCTGGCTGATTATGACGTTAACTGTTCCCGCTTTCGGCTTTTTATTTTTCTTTCGCGTCTCGGGTTTTTCAATTCCGTGATCCACGCAGTTGCGCAGTAAATGTATGAGCGGGTCTTTCATCTCCTCCAGGATCTTTCTGTCAATTTCAATCTCTCCGCCTTCCATTGATACCTTGGCGTTCTTGTTTTGATCACGCGCGAGGTCACGCACCATTTTGGGGATCATTTCCAGAAAAGTCGAGAAGGGAAGCATCAGCACGTCCTTCATGTCTTCGAGCAGCCTGTCTACCAGCTCGCCGATCAGCCTCTGATCCTGATGCGCTGACTTGGCAAGAGCGAGCAGTCTGTCTTCAAACAATCTCGACTGGTTTTGATTGGATTCGACCAGCTCCATCAGCTTAGACGCAGAGACCAGGGCTGCCTTTTCCTGCGTGGCCGGTTTCTCTCCCCTTTTAATAACCTGCGTTAAAGCGCGCGTCTCATTTGCGACCTGGGACCAGTCCTTCTTCCACAACTCCAGCATTTCAATGACGTCCTGAAGCTCGCTCTTGTGTCGATTTGCCAAAAGTTTGGCCTGAATCATTTCCTCGGCTTGCAGCATGAGCGAGTCAAGTTTATTCAAGGAGATCCTTACAGTTTGTGCCGGATGAGGGACATCTTTGGGGACTTCGGGTTTGACAGGCTCGGGTTCCTTTTCAACAGGTCTGGTTTCACTCACGCGTTTTCCTGAACTTAGCGCGTCGATTTGTTCCACAATTTCGGAAACCTGCTCTCCATGAACGCTTGGGCGTTCGCTGCCAGGCGTGGCAGCTAAATCGGTTAATGTGTCGGTTACATGATGAAGCACGTCTATCATTTCAGGCGAGATTCTTATCTCTTTGCATTTCAATGCTGAAAAGACGTCTTCTAGGGCCTTTGAGATTTTCTCTATATCCGGCAGGCAGGCCGAACGGGCGGCCCCTTTCAGGCTGTGGGCCTGTCGGAATATGGATTCAATAACTTCATCGTACTTTTCACCGGCAGGGGTTTTTTCCAGCTTGATCAGGCCGGAGCTCAAGGTCCGCAGGCGCTCTTCGGCTTCGACCTTGAACGCGGCCTGAAGTTTCTTTATGAGCTCGTTTTTTTTCATGCCCATGCTACTTCCTCGTTTTATGCTTCAAGCTTATACCATTCCATTATCTGCTTGAGCTTCCGGCCCAGCTCGTCAAGGTTCTGGGCAGCGATTTCCAATTGCTTGGTGCCGGAAGCGTTCTGGGAGCTGGCCTCCTTGATGTTCATCATTGCACTTCCCACCTGTTCCATTCCCACCAACTGCTGCTGGCTCAACGACGCGATCTGGATCGCTGCCTGGGCCGCTTCGGTAATACTGCCGGTCAAGGTCGAGATGGCCTCCCCTGATTGTTTGGCTTGTTTCACTCCCGCTTCAACGGTTTTGCTTCCCTCTTCGGTTACCATGACCGCCTTGCCGGTGGCTCTCTGTACCTCGTTGAGTATGGCCCGCACCCTTTTTGTGGCCTGCTTGGATTGATTCGCCAGGTCCTTGATTTCCTGGGCTACCACGGAAAAGCCCTTGCCCATTTCGCCGGCCTTGACCGCCTCAATGGAGGAGTTAACCGCTAGCAGGTTTGTCTGCTCGGCAATGTCGTCCACCGTGGCGATGATCTCCCCGATGGTCTGGTTCTGCTCGCTCAGAGTTACAATTGACTCGGCAATAGAGCCCATCTGGGTTTTTATCCGGCTCATTCCATCAATGGTTTCATCTGTGGCCTGCTTGCCGGCAATTGATATTTGCTGCGCCTTTTGCGCGCTCTCGGAAACGGTCTTTGACTTTTTACTTGCGAGGTCCGCGGTCTGTTTTACCTCCTCAATTGTGGTGGTCGTCTCATTGGCCGACGTGGCCGTCTCCGAGACGCTGGAGGCAAGCTGGGTTACCGTGGCGGCAATTTCAGAAGTGGAAGAGGAAATGACATTAATTGCATCCTTTAATGCACCGGCCTGTTCCTGCATGTTTTTTTTCATGTTTCTGAAAGCATCGGCTAGTTGCCCGATTTCATCTTTCTGCACAATTTCCACCTCATGGGCAAGGTCGCCATTGGAGATCTTTTTTGCAATCTCCGTGATCATGGCGATAGGAATAGTAATGGCCCTGATGATGACAAATGAGATAATTATTCCGAAAACAATGGCGGCAATTATGCCGCTGAGCATCATGTTTATTGCCGAAGTCATCTCGTTTTGCATTTTGTTTTTCTGGTCTGCTCTCGCTTCCGCACAGGTATCCTCCAATGATCTTGCGGAGTTCACCATTTTCTCTATATTTGTTTCAAGTCCGTTATTCAGTTCCTTGTACTTGAAAAACGCCTTTTGGTATTCCTCGGCGCTAACGATAATTTTGTCAGCCATTTCCTGATTTTCTTTTTTACTAAAACGGCTTTTAAGATCAATTGCCTGGTTGATGATATTTTTTATACTTTGAATTACCTGTTGAGACGATTCTATATTGTCGCGCAAGATGAAGTTTTTCTCATCCCGCCTGCATTCAAGCATCCACTTGATCATCCGGTTGGCATCGTCAGACTTGGTCAACTTGTCGTTCAGTTCAGCCTCGCTTGCATTCCGTGCGCGTAACCGGGAGTATTCCTTTTTCTGGCTTTGTCTTAATTCAATGGCTATCTTTTCCAGCTCACGAGCCTCTCGGACCATGTTGGCTTCCTGTTCTTTCTGTTTCACTTCAATATCGAAGTAATTATGAAAGGCGCGATCATAATCATCCAGCGCGGCCAACACGTCGTCCATCTGAATTTTATTCACATCCTGTTTGAATTTTGTTTTGGTCTCCTTGGCCTGCTTTTTCATCTCATCCAGTTTAGCGAGGGCGTCATCGGCATGCTGCCGATCATGTCTCAGGATATAGTTTTTCTCTGACCTGCGCACCTCGAGTACGTATTTGACCATACGGTTGACGTCATCAGCCTTGTCAACCCGGTCCTCCACGGCGAGCAGCCCGGTGTGACCGAAATACACCACTGCTGCCGCCAGAAGCAGAATGACGATAAAACCGAATCCGATCTTCATGCTTATCTTCATGTCTTTGAACATTTGCCCCTCTCCTTTCAATTCCTTAAATACCAACTTCTTCGTGTACAATTATTTTCGGGTCGGAAAGGATCTTTACGACATCAAGAACAACGATCCTATCCTCTGAAACGCCCTTGAGATATTCTTCGCGGACTCCGGTTAAAGTCGGCAGCGAGGGTTGAATTTCACTTACCGGGATGGACCGGACGCCTGTAATGTTGTCCGCTACGATACCGAACTCGTTCAGATCTGAACTGATGATGATGACTTTATTGAAGTCGGCAATTCCCTTTTCGGGCAGTTCGAAGAATTTCTTGAGGTCTATGATCGAGATGATCCTTCCGCGCACGTTGATGATGCCTATGACAAAGTTCGGTGTGCACGGTATGGTCGTGAATTCCCTTAACGGATAAACTTCGCTGATGTACTCGGATTCAATCGCATAATTCTCATAGGCCAGGACAAATTCCACCACTTCAAGCTGACCCTCTTCTTCCTCGATGCGTTCAGCTTCCCGGGAAAGCAGCTTTGCTCGTTGTTTAAGGACTTTAATTTTTTCCTCCGGGTCCAGTGAGAACCCTCGTTCAATAGCCGCTTTTGCCTCGTCCAGGCGGCGATGGATCTGGTCCCAGTCTATCTTGTTTGAATTTACATCATCATTTCTCATGTGCGGCCTCCTGGCTGGCTGAGAATTTTATTACTTCCATGAGCCGACCGGCGGTAATACCTTCCGACCCCGGCACTATCTCCTCCGTTTGCATCCCGTCCAAAATGGAGATGGCATTATCAAAGTTTTTTCCCGATTCTTTCAGCTTGCCCAGTTGGCGGTTGATATTTCCGAGGGCAAAATAGGCAGGCACGAAGTTATCGTCGAGATAGAGCACGTTTTTCAGCGCAGCTACCGCCTTCTCCACCCGGCCCAGCTCGACCATGATGGTTGATAATAGATAATGAAAGGACGGGTTGAGCTTGTCAGTGGAGATCGCCTTTTCACACCACTCAGCCGCCTTACCAAGGTTTCCTTTATTGGCGTATGTCCGAGCTAACAAAGTCATGGCATCGGCGTCGTTTTGGTCGCGTGACAATAATTTATGGAGAGATTCGGCAACCTCGGTATAATGACCTCTCTCAAATAATTTTAGAGCCTGCCGATAGGAAGGTTGCCCGGGCTCTTGCGATTTGCGAGGTTCAGGCGGGGCTTCCGGAGGCTTGGGCATGATTTCATCGGCAGTGTCGGTCTGCTCCGGGAAAAGAATTTCCTGCTGAAAATATCTTTGATTATCAAGCAAAGTTTCCTGGATTGGAAATCTCGGCTTTACTTTGAAATTTTTTTCCGAAGGAGCCTGACGGCCGTCTTTCCTGTAGAGAATCGCTTCATTAAGGTGAACGGTATTAAACTGCGAATAATACTGGTGAGATATTTCCCCCGGGCTTACCACCATCCACCCGCCCTCCACATGAGACCGATACATGCGGTTGACGATCTGTCTGGTATATTCCGGGGAAAAATACATAAGCACGTTGCGGCAAAAAATCACATTCATTGCATTGGTATTGTTTGTCATCGAGGGATAACAATTATCCATGAGGTTAAGGTATGAAAAACTGACCATCTTTCTGATCATCGGGTCGATGCGGTAATGACCGTCTTTTGTTTTTCTGAAGTACCTGTCCTTGACCCACTCCGGAGTACCACGGAACGACCATTTGGTGTAAACTCCGTCTGAAGCCTTTTTCAAAAATCGGGGGTTGATATCCGTAGCCAGAATAGTGATGTTCCAATCACTCAAATCAGGGATCATTTTTGAAAGCAATATGGCCAGGGAATATGGCTCCTCACCTGTAGCGCAGCCCGCGCTCCAGAGCCTCAGACGCTTGCCGGTCTTTCGCCGTGCGTGGATCAATTTAGGAAGAATGTGCATTTCAAGAGCATTAAAAATGTTTTTGTCTCGAAAGAAGTAGGTTTCTCCGACGGTGAGATGGCTTGCCAGGGTCTCGATCTGGCTTTTTGTGAGCGGCGAGGAGGTAAGCCAATGGATGCATGATTCCGGGTCTTTATGATTGAAGTCACGGATAGCGGACATGATGCCCCTTTTAAGATCAGGCCACCGATTTTTGGGAAACAGAAGTCCCATATTAGCAGAGATGAACTCGTTGAGCATGGAAAGTGATGATTCTGAAATCGTGTGTCTCATTTATTTCCATTGACTCCTTCTTTCTGCATTACATTGTACAACGCTTCTTCTTCATCAAGAGATAGAAACTTATCAAGATCATGAATGAGGAGCATGCCGTCCTCGAACCTGGCCACGCCTTCAATATATTCCATGCCGGGGACGATTTTTTCAGCTTCGGTGACCTCCTGCTCCGAGCGCTCGATGACTCCAATTACGCTGTCTACCAAAAGAACGACCGTCCGTTTTCTCGTGCGGGCAATAATTAGCCGGTCGGTCAGGTCAATCTCCTTGTCAGGAAACCCAAAGCGCTTTCTGATATTCAAAACCGGAAAAACCTGGCCATGAACATCCACCACCCCGAGAACAATCTCCGGCACCTTGGGCAATGGAGTGACTTCGACCGCGCGCACCGCCCTGTCAACAGAGTCAAGATGCAAGGCATATTGCTGATCGGCGAGTGAAAATCCCAATAGTTGAACAGGATTGCTCATGATTTTTATCCTTCATGCTGAAATGCCTTGAAGACGTTCCTTGTGATACTCCGGCGTGACGCCTATTCCCGATCCTTGACGGCCACGGCCAGGCGTTCTTCACCAGCAGGGCAGCTTCTCGACAGGTCGTACCCCAGAAACAACTGTATGCGCAACTTCATGATGATAACCCTCCGTCTTCTGAAGAGATGCTGTCCCTGATGTCCTGGCTTTCACGCGCACCGTTCAAGACAGTGCGAACTGCTTGCAGTAACAGTTCCTTTTCTATGGGTTTGGCAACCAATGTAATGGGGCCGTATCGCATGGCCTCCGCCATAAGATCGCTGTCCGGATAGCCCGTGACGATAATAACCGGTAGTTTCGGATTGGTTTTTCGAAATTCACGAAGAAACTCCGGGCCATTCATACCGGGCATTTTCAGGTCAAGGAGAACCAGATTCACGGATTTCCTATTCAAACATGACAACCCCTCAGCACCGTCCGATGCAAGACAAACCCGATACGCTTCCGCCTCCAACAAACGCCTCATCAGCTTGCGGACGCTGTCCTTGTCGTCTATCACCAGCACCAAGGGCGGTTTGCGTCGCAGAAAACGCTGCTCTTCCCAACGCAAGAGAACCTCGCGGCGAAAACGCCAGTCCTTTCCGATTTTGTGCGCCGGGATGTCGCCTTTTCTTGCAAATCGACGGACAGTCTCCACGTGGGCTCCAAGAAAATCCGCCGCCTCTTGTGCGTTTAATACTCCATTGTTTTTTTTCATTTCACATATTATCGTCCCCGTTCCTAATGGTTAATTTTTTCACCTCCTGTTTTGATCAACTCCAACAGAGCGCAGAAAAGTTGAATTGAATTGAATTGAATTGAATTGAATTGAATTGAATTGAATTGAATTGAGTTGAGTTGAGTTGAGTTGAGTTGAGTTGAGTTGAATTTAAAGTTTCATAATTGCTATGTCAACCATTCTCTTAACATTTTTTACTTGACGGCTACGTTCTTGATATTGGATTGATGAAACATGTCTCTTACAGTAAACGAAATATTCTACAGCATTCAGGGCGAATCGATATATAGTGGAGTCCCCTGCGTTTTTGTTAGACTTACAGGCTGCAATTTAAGATGCTCATA
>DAOVYS010000007.1 GCA_030635485.1 Pseudomonadota bacterium
AGCCGGATCGAGGCATCCACCCTGGCGCCGCCGAAACCGGCCCCTTCCATAAAGTAATTAATGCTGCCGGCCATAACGAGATCCACTCCGGCATCCCTCCCGATCTCCATGGCCTCCTCAAGATCACCATAATATGTATTCACCTGTTTCACGACAGGAAACGCCTGTTTTGCCATAAGCACGTCTTTAAACAGGGCGGCCACGGCAATACCCTGCTCGTCACGCATATTGGACGGCACATGAAAAGGCAGGACCCCTACCTTGGACAGCCCATACATATTGGAATCAGGATGAATATAGACAACCGGATCGCCCTTGCCCACGGATGATCGACTGCCCACGGACAGCATGCAGCCGGACACCAATCCTGCCACCATCACGATTGCAACGCCCAAATTCCGCATCACATTTTTCATATTCATTACTCCTGTCCCCTGACCCTATACCTTGAACGTAACTGATCACGGAGGGCAAGAACCAGACAACGATTATCCACCTTACCTTTCATACGCCGATAGAACGGCATCCTCCGCATCCGATGAACCTGATGCTGCGAGCAGATAATTGATATTCCGGCTTCTCTGAATCTCAATACCTGCCACAGACAGCACTCTCTGGGAAGAGGCCTCAATCAGTTTCGCATTTACAATCACCGTGCCTGGCGTGAGAGAATAGGTCCCAACCACGATGGCTTCCACCTCGTGCTGCTCTGCAAGAAACGCCGCATCCCGGGTCAACATGAGTTCCCCGGCCAAGCTTCTTATTAGAAGTTCCCCGGATTTTCTGATCTCCACCACACCGAAACCATGCCTGAACAGACGTGTGGACAAGGCCTCGGCCAGTGTCCGGCCGAATCGGGATGTCTTGTAAAGGTCGTCTATGTTCACAAATGTGGCTATGATTAACCTCTTGTCATTTCCCAGGGGCTGTCTGAGATTGGATTTAAGCTGAATCGCCATGTTCTCGCCAATACCAAAAAAATCGGGCGTTATAACGGATACCGTGCCCCCGCTCCTCGGCCTCAGTATGCCGCACCCTGCAACCAGCAACAGCACAATCAAAATGGCCGGCCAATGCCAAGGTCTTTTCATCCATCTTCCTTTACAATCAGACATAAATCCCCACTCTATAGCCGTAACCAATCACGGGATTATAAGGCACCCCAAGACAACGACTATCCCCTTATTTTGTAAGCGTTCTCAGGCGTCGCAGCTGTGCGTGATCAGGGCGATCAGCTATAGGCCCACTATACTGGTTGCCCTGATCACGTACAGATGCGACGTCTGAGGACGCTTACTAGCGTCTATCAAGCACCATCCTGTCAACGCGTTCCATGCTTTCCTGAGCCATCATACACAATTCCGGCGAAACCGCGGATGAAGCCGCAATGCTGAATTTATCCCGCGCCAGTTCATGTCTATTCTGCCGGAGATAAAAAAGGCCCTCTTCGTAGCATTCACGCGCATATACGTTAAGCCCGCGCACGTCGATAATTTCTTCCACCCTCTTAAGGCTGTTTAATGCCACCTGTCTCAATTCAGGCGACACGGCCGACGTGGCCGCCACTGAGAATCTCTCTCTTGCAAGCTCATATCGATTTTTTCTTAAATGGTGCATTCCCTTGTCATAACACTTCAAGGCATACTGTTCGAGTTCGATTGCCTTAACCCTGTTTAAAGAATTCTCCTGCACATGTTTCGGAGTCCGGGAACAAGCTGTCGACAGACAGAGCATGCCCAATAAAACAAAAAAAACAATATACTTTTGGAAACCATTCACAAAATTCATATCTCTTTTCTCTTAAAAATCCTTGTAACTATTCAGCGTGATCAGCCACAGATTCACGATAAACAGGGAAAGCCCTTACCGAAACCGGCGCAGCCGTCCTGACAGGCATTCCCTCATCTGCCAGAAGCCCTTCTGAAAGGGAATCCAGCCCGAACACCAGGCTCGCGCTCGAGACCACCATCCCGTCAGGATTTCTGAGTATCCTGGCATTAATAAAAATCTCACCCTCAACAAAAGTGTAAGTGCCGACAAGCATGGCCTGCGATGAATGGATATAGCTCAATTCATCCATGTCCCGTGACATACCGTATTCACCATACGATTCACTGATCATGAGCCCTGGAGATTTTCGAATATCGATCACACGCACCCCGGCAAGCTGAAGTTCACTGATCAGCTGTTCACTGAAATACCGGCCAAAAGCAGATGTCTGGTACAGATTATTCAAATTGACAAAAGTGGTTACGGTCAGCACAAAATCATCACCATATTCGTCTCCTGCGTTGCCTAAGAGCTGAGATGCCAACTCCTTGACCTTAAAGACCAATTTCGCCCCCTTGTCCACAGGAATTGCCTCTTTCTCCTGTTTGTCGAATGTAGTCAACCACGACTTGGGAGAAAAAATACGCCCTGTCCGATAGACATAATCCGGCGGCACAGGGTGGGGATAATTATGGACATAACTTCTGTACCGGGGAGAGGATATCTTTCCCTTTTCAGCGCCGTTTGCCGTGTGCAAGACCGGAACCAGCAGAAAAAGCGTAAACCAGCATAAGATATTTTTTACCATTTCAACTCATCTCCCATGTCTAGTTGAGTGGAATTATTTTTCCACTCAACCACCTAACCATAACTTATGGATTAAATGTATACTCCGGATATACGGCCTCAAGATTTCGCCAGGACGCGCCGTATTCCCGCACCATGGGGTCCTGCTCAAAGGTCCCGATACTGGTCCGGACCGAAATAATATCCTCGTCACCGGCAACAACGGCAATACCGGGAGATACAATCTCAAGTTCAGTGTTCAAGAGAGAAGTATATGTCCCTCCCGAACAACCAGTGACCAGTATGACCAGAAAGAGAGGCACAATTTTTTTCATAACAATCCTCAAGTTAAAAATAAGTACCTTTAAAGAATTCCAGTTTATCTGGGTTAGAAATCAGTAATGTAAATTCGTGTCAAAAAACCAACCATCCGACCGGTTATATGGCGCTTGTCAGACGATTTTATCTTCTACTTTCAGCAGGAATAATTTTCCCACCTATCTATTGTCAGATGACACAGGCCACCTATCAAAGGCCCGCCAGACTTGATATCTACGGATTTTCGACCCATGGCGCCAACCAACCTACTTTCCTGTTTTTCATATTTTAAATGCATTTTCCATACCACATCGCACAACTTGCAAAAAATATCCGTTTAACCGCCTGACAATCCTCCTTTTGCCAGATGAACATTGTTGTCAATCCGAACCAATCAGACTCGTACATAAAGAGCTTAAGCAAAAAATAAATTGCCAAACTGAAAAGACTGATTATATTTATTTGGTTCAACATATATTAAGTTAATTTTAACTTCGTCAAAAGGAGGCATAAGACCGAATCATGGCTCGGATAACAGTAGAAGACTGTCTTGATGCAATGGGCGCCCCAAATCGGTTTGACCTTATTCATCTAGCGACAACACGCGTAAAACAACATAGAAAAGGTCAGCCGATACTGGCAAAAGGGAAGAATAAAGAAATCGTAATGACACTCCGCGAAATAGCGGCCGGAGAGGTTACGTTTAACAACATCAAAGAGTTTGACAACCCTGAACCAGAAAATACGGTTGAGACAAACGAAACAGAGGCGACCGAATCCTCCAAACAGAAAGCCGCCCGGAACGGATAGCACACTAATTTATGGTAAATATTCGGCAGCACTCCATCTGCACGCGCCCAACGGAAGTGCACTTCGGGTGCAGCTTTATATTTATATTCCGTTGTTTTTAAAAGTTTTTCACACATACCCGAATATTTACAATTTATGAGTACTGATTTTTATAGCACCATTGGCGTATCACGGACAGCGTCCGAGGATGAGATCAAAAAGGCCTATCGCAAACAGGCCATGAAATATCATCCTGACCGCAATCCTGACAACAAAGAGGCGGAAGACAAATTCAAGACCGCTGCTGAGGCGTACGAAGTATTAGGTGATCCGGAAAAACGCAGAATCTACGACCGATACGGCATTGAAGGCCTGAGGAACACCGGCTACAGCGGCCCGGGCAATTTTGAAGATATCTTCTCGAACTTTGGAGATATCTTTGAAGACCTCTTCGGTTTTGGAACCGGCAGATCGGGAGCAAGAAGAGATTATCACGGCCCTGTTCCAGGCGCTGATCTCCGTTATGATCTGACAATATCCTTTATGGAAGCGGTCCACGGAATCAGCAAGGAAATTGAAATATCCAAAAAAGAGACATGCTGGACCTGTGAAGGGTCAGGCCTGAGACCTGGACACCAACCGGAGATATGCCCTGCATGCCAGGGCAGAGGTCAGGTTATGCGGGCTCAGGGCTTTTTCAGATTAAGTACCACTTGTCCGCAGTGTCACGGCCAGGGCCGGATCATTAAAGATCCCTGCAACGATTGCGGAGGCACCGGCCTTGTCAGCAAGAAAAAAAAGGTCTCCTTTAAAATACCTGCCGGCGTGGATCATGGCTCCAGGATGCGATTGCGCGGTGAAGGAGAAGGCGGACGCCGGGGTGGAGAGTCGGGTGATCTTTACATTATTATTTATGTGGAGCCCCATGAGTTCTTCCATCGTGACGGCAATAACATTCTGTGCGAACTCCCGATTTCCATGACCCAGGCGGCGTTGGGTTACGAACTGAAAGTGCCGTCCATTCACGGAAAAACCGATCTTTCCATCCCGCTTGGGACCCAACACGGGCAGACATTTGTCTTAAAATCCGAAGGAGTCACCAGCCTCAGGGGAGATGTCCGGGGAGATATGATAATCCGGGTAAGCGTAAAAATTCCTGACAATCTATCTAAAAGACAGGAGGAATTGTTGAGGGAGTTCAGTGAAATCGAAGAAAAAAAAGAGGGGCACCAGAAGGGGGGGTTCTTTAAAAAACTGTTTGATCATCTGTCATAAAAAAAACGCCTTTATCAGGAAAGGGGTAAATATTCAGGTACGTGTGAAAAACTTTAAAAAAACACGGAATGAAAATGTTTGGCAGTGCACCCCAAGGGCACTTCCTGCGGGGCGCTTCATCTGCACGCGATCAGGCTGGAGAACTATAGTTGGCTATGTGAACCAGCCTGATCGCGTGCAGATGGAGTGCTGCCGAATATTTACGGAAAGGGAATAATATTGCATGGCACAAGAAGGTCTTACCCATTTTGATGCTGCCGGCAACGCCAGGATGGTGGACATCAGCTCTAAGCCCGACACTATCCGAAAAGCTGTTGCATCCGGTACAATAACAATGTCTCAAGCGGGATACAGCCAGGTCCGAGCAGGCACGATCGCCAAAGGTGATGTCCTTGGTGTGGCGCGTCTTGCAGGAATAATGGCTGCAAAAAAGGTGGATGATCTGATACCTTTGACACATACTCTTCCTATTAGTAGTATAGAAATCGACTTCGGCTTTGATGACCTTGAGAAAACAATAAAAATAAATGCACAGGTAAAAATCACCGGCAAAACCGGCGTGGAAATGGAGGCCCTCACTGCTGTCTCCGTGTCCGCCTTAACCATTTATGACATGTGCAAGGCTGTTGACAAGGACATGGTGATCAGCAATATAAGGCTCCTCTCCAAGAGTGGCGGAAAGAGCGGTACATACAAAAGCATCAATCGTAAATCAGGAGATTAATTGGTATGGATGAGGCACAATGTGAATACTTTAGGAAAAAACTTGATAGTATGAGAGAAGACCTGCTATCTGAGGCAGACAGGACTATTTCCGAGATGACGGATCACTCTTCCCAATATCCTGACCCTACGGATCGTGCCAGCGCTGAGTCAGATCGCAATTTCGAACTGCGCATCCGTGACCGGGAACGGAAACTGCTTGCTAAGATCGAGCAGGCCATAGAACGTATTGAGAATGAGTCATACGGGGTCTGCGAGGAATGCGGAGATGATATAGCAATCCCACGGATGGAGGCCAGACCGGTCACGACTCTCTGCATTGAATGCAAGACAAAACAGGAGCAGGCCGAAAAGGCTCAAGCAGGATAAGGTACAAGACATCATGCCGGAACTACGCAAAGATCCAATACTCGGACGATGGATTATTATATCCAAGGAGCGCGGCAAAAGGCCAACGGATTTCATAGTTGTGAAGCCTGCCACCAAAGGTGGCTTTTGCCCGCTCTGCCCTGGGAATGAAAACACAACCCCACCGGAAATATTAAGTTACGGCCGTTCCGACCCTACTCCCAACAAACCCGGATGGTCACTCCGGGTTGTGCCCAACAAATTCCCCGCTTTAGTCATTGAGGGAGAATTGGACAAGCAGGGTGAAGGCCTGTACGACAAGATGAACGGTATCGGGGCTCACGAAGTAATAGTCGAGACTCCCAATCACGATGAAACATTCACCCACCTGCCCCACGACAGAATGATCCAGACTTTCTGGGCATATCGAGACCGCCTGGTCGATCTGGGCCGCGACCCCCGTTTCCGATATGTCATGATCTTTAAAAATTTTGGCCGGGCTGCAGGCGCCTCGCTTGAACACTCACATTCGCAACTGGTGGCCCTGCCGATCCTGCCGCGAATGATCGTATCCGAACTGGACGGAAGTCTTTCCTATTATAAGTATAAAGAACGCTGTGTTTTCTGCGACATCATCCGCCAAGAGTTAAACCAAAATATTCGTGTGGTCTGCGAAAATGACCTCTTTATCACAATTACACCATATGCACCGCGCGCACCATTTGAGATGTGGATCCTTCCCAAAAAGCATTCATGTTCTTACATCTCCATGGATGATGTTGGTTTTCAAATGCTCACAAAAATATTCTCTGAAAGTCTCAGGCGTCTTGACAAGTGTATCCCGGATGTCCCGTACAACTTTGTCCTTCACACGTCACCTCTGCGCTCACAGCCGCTTGAACACTTTCACTGGCACTTTGAAATCATGCCCAAACTAACCATGATTGCCGGATTCGAGTGGGGGGCCGGTTTCTACATCAACCCTACCCCGCCTGAGGATGCGGCCAATTTTTTAAAGGAAGCGGAGATTTAAACCAGGAGGGGTATCATGACAAAAAAAATCCTAGTGGTTGATGACGAAGAGAGCATTCATCTCCTTTACAGCGAAGAATTTGAGGAAGAAGGCTATGAAGTTTACGGAGCCCTGTCAGGAGAGGAGGGTCTGGACAAACTGAGTGAGATCTTACCGGACCTGGTAATCCTTGACATCAACATGCCTGGAATGAACGGAATTGAGGTCCTTCGCAAAATCAAAGGAATCAACCCTAATCTGCCCGTCATATTAAGTTCCGCCTACCAGGAATTCAAGCAGGATCTCGCATCCTGGGCCTCGGATGCCTACATCGTGAAATCCGCAAATCTCGATGAATTAAAGGCTGCCGTCAAAAAGCACATTTCCTGATCCGGAAGGTTCCGGGCTCAGGGTCCCGGGTTCAAGGTTTATTTGATCGGAATTTTTCCTTATTCAACCCTGAACCCTGAACCCTGAACCCTGAACGTGGAACCTTGAACCACATACAATCAACCTATTTCCTTATGAAAGATATTCAAAATCAACCCGACGACCGCCGAATCAACATCAAAAAAGTCGGGGTAAAATCCATATCTTATCCGATCTCTGTTCTGGACAAGGAGAATAAGATCCAGAGGACCGTTGCCACGGTCAACATGTATGTGAATCTACCCCACCTTTTCAAAGGCACGCATATGAGCCGGTTCATTGAGATACTGAACCGGTTTCACGGCGATATAAACTTAAGGAGTTTCCGGTTTATCCTTGAGGAAATGAAGACAAAACTAAAAGCCGAATCCGCCCATATTGAGATTGAATTCCCCTACTTCCTGAAAAAAAAAAACACCTTTCCTAATACAGTCGGCATCTCTGAATATACTTGCAGGATGCATGGCTCCCTTGACGGCGAGGATGATCTGACCCTGGAAATCCAAGTGCCTATCTCACCTCCCGTCCCGGCCCAGATCAGTGAAGGTCTGCCCAGGTCCCTTGGCCACTGGGGGGTTGCCAAAATCTGTCTCCGCTTTAAACATTTTGTCTGGATTGAAGAATTGATCGAGATGGTCGAAAAGGTCACATCACACAATCTATGCTGGCCTGAAAAGCCTTCTGATCCATCGCAGGACAATCACCTTTCAGTAGAAAAATTGGCAAAAGCCATTGGCAACAAACTTGCCGGCAACCGGGATATCAGCTGGTTTTTAATCACTGTTGAAAACCTGTCAGAGGGTTTCAGCACATTCGCATCACTGGAAGGACCGGAATAGGCATGTAGCACCACAATATCGGCAAAATAATGCCTATAGTTGCAAGTAATTCTCCAAATAGTCTTGTTAGAGGTTGTAAAGCGCGTGTTGCAGGTTGGCGGGTTGCGGGTAAAAGACACTCCCCGTACCCGCCAACCTGTAACTTGCAACCTGCAAACCCCGTAACACACCAAAAGGAACACCATGGCCCACGAACTGCTGTTTGAAATAGGAACCGAAGAATTGCCTGCGGGGTTTATCATGCCGGCACTTGAAAATATAAAAAACATCCTGACAAAGAAGTTGTCCGACTTTTCTCTTAAATTCGGAGAAATCAAGACCGTTGCCACTCCAAGACGCCTGACCGTATCTATTTCCGACCTGACTGACAGACAGCCCGACAGCATAGAAGAAATCACCGGGCCGCCCAAAAAGGCCGCCTATGATGCAGACGGTAATCCGACCAAGGCAGCGCTCGGGTTTGCTAAATCAAGAAACGCTTCCGTGGATGACCTGAAAGTAGTCGCCACTCCCAAGGGTGAATACCTGATGCTGGTAAGTGAAAAAAAAGGGAAGGAGACAATAGCCATCCTGCCGGAATTGCTTGTAGAGCTAATCAGGGAACTACCATTCCCTAAATCGATGCGCTGGGGGACCGGAAGCACATCTTTTGCCCGTCCGATTCAATGGTTGCTTGCACTCTATGGCGGAAATGTGGTCCGATTTCAGATTGAAAATATTTCAAGCGGAAATATAACAAAGGGCCACCGTTTCATGGCACCGGATCCATTTGAGGTTAAAGATTTTACCAACTATCTCGACAAATTGCGAAAGGCACATGTCATGGCAGACATTTCCGAGCGCAGGAATGGACTGATGAAAGAAATCAACCAGGCCGCCCGGCAGGCCGAAGGGACCATCCTTCCGGATGATGAACTGATTGAAATCGTAACACAGTTGGTTGAGACTCCGCACGCCATATGCGGCACTTTTGAAAAACGATTCCTGGACCTGCCGAGCAATGTCCTGATCACAGCGATGCGGGAGCATCAGAAATATTTTGCCGTAATAAATGAAAACAACAAACTGCTTCCCAATTTTATAGCTGTAAACAACACCATGGTCAAAGACGCCAAACTTGGGGCAGAGGGCCATCAGCGTGTTCTAAGGGCAAGACTTGAAGATGCTCTCTTCTTTTTCAGGGAGGACAAGAAAAGGCCTCTGGCCGACAGGGTGGCGGATCTCTCCGGAGTAATCTTTCAGGCCAAACTCGGCACGCTTCTGGAAAAGACCGAGCGTATCACAAAACTGGCCGGACTGATGGCTGAAAAATTGGCACCTGATCTCACTGAGACCGTTAAACGAACAGCCAGACTTTCAAAATCGGATCTCCTCACTGCCATGGTCAATGAGTTTCCAACCCTACAGGGGGTCATGGGCCGGGACTATGCCATACTGGATGGAGAAAAAATGGAAGTTGCAAACGGCATACTGGAACATTATCGTCCAATCAGGGCAGGAAGCGAACTGCCTGATGGAATACCCGGGACCCTTGTGAGTATGGCTGACAGACTGGATTCCATCGCAGGCTGTTTCGGCATCGGACAAGTGCCCACGGGCACCACGGACCCATACGGGCTAAGAAGACTCTCCCTGGGCTTACTACACATCATCCAGGACAAATCCTTTTCAATCTCCCTGTCCGAGTTTGTTGAAAAAGCGCTTGATCTTTTTGAAGACAAACTTACTGAAGACAAAAAAAGAACTCAGAAAAACATCCTTGAATTCATCAAAGCACGCTTTGCAAATGACCTGATTTCCGAGGGCGTACCGGCTGAGGCAGTGGAGGCCGTGACCTCGATCTCATTTGGCGATGTAGTTGACTGCCGCAAAAAAATAGAGGCTCTGGTGTCAATCAGCTCCCAACCGGCATTCACGCTTCTGGCCGGCTCCTTTAAACGGGTGATGAACATCATCAAAGATCATGACGACACCAGCGTGGACAGAGGACTGCTGACGGAAACCGCGGAACAATCTTTGTATGAGACCTATCTTGCAGTAGCTGATGAGAGCGAACCGCTTCTTGAAGAGAAAAAATACGATCAGGCCCTTGAAACTGTCCTGAAGATGAAAGAACCTGTGGACACCTTTTTTGACGATGTAATGGTAATGTCGGAAGATCTAAGAATCCGGAACAACAGGCTTTCCCTGCTGACCGCCATATCCCGTCTCTTCCTGAAAATCGGCGATTTTTCAAAGATGTACACTATCACAGCGCAATAATACCCAGACTTTCCAATTCCTTTACAACCTCTGCGAGCGGCAATCCGACTACATTGGTGTACGATCCCCTGATACTTTCCACCAATACGCCGCCAAGACCCTGGATGCCGTATGCGCCCGCCTTATCCATCGGTTCTCCTGTCTTCACGTAGGCATCACAGACCTTATCCGTCAGCCGGGAAAAGAGGACATCCGTTTTTACCGCCCGCTGCACCTTAACCGCATGACTCTGATTAAAGATGCAAAAGCCTGTCCAGACCTCGTGCCATCTGTCTGACAACCCTTTCAACATAGCCTTTGCCGACTCTTCATCAGCAGGCTTTCCAAGGATCTCTCCATCCAGGACAACCACTGTGTCAGCTCCCAGAATCAAGCCGTCCCGGCAAACAGATGATACGCTCACACACTTTTCCATGGAGATACGGGACACGAATTCAGGAGGCGTCTCTGTGGGAAGAGGCTGTTCGTCAAGATCTGCTGTAATGACCTCAAATTCAAGTCCCAGATCGCTTAAAAACAGGCGCCTGCGAGGAGAGGCGGACGCCAGTATCAATCTGCCGGTTGTTCTAAACATGATAGTCTCTCAAAAAATTTTGGGATGGCTAAGCAAAAATTACTACACCGCAGTAGATCGGATTGCTATACACTTTGGATGCTTTTTTGCTTAGCCATCATCCATTAATACCAGGCAGAATCCTGGCAACAACCCGTCTGATCCCGCCGATGATCAATCTCTCGGGCCGAAAACTTACGGATTTTAATTGTGACCGCACCTGAAAATCATTCACTTTGACATCTTGCGGAGAAAGCAGCGGATAGACGATATCCTGAACCCTGCTGCCCAAAAGCCCACGCCTTGAGCACTCCTTCCAGAGAAGACTCCGGTCTTTATCAATCCCTAAAATAGACAGAAACGACGTATCTACGGCAACAGGATTTCTCGAACCGGCTGCCAGTCCGAGGGGATAGAGTTTTCCCGTGACATGGCTCTCCCCATGGACTGCCGTGACGCCGTCCACAAGTGTAATCCCTTCAGGGAGCACGGCAAGAAGATCCACAAGCACCTGCCCGAACCGATCCGGTTCATTACCGTGTTTCAGGTGAAGCCAAGCCTTTCTGCCGCCAACCACTGTCCCGAAATAATTCTTTACAGCCATTGTGACAAGAAGCTGACTGTGCGCCTTGACCCTTGGCAGATTTATCAAAAGATCGGATTCCAGTACAGCTCTTGAAATCCCGACAAAATCACCGCAAGGCAGCTTCACACGTTCGGGTCCGGAGAGATCAATCAGGTCTACAGGCAGTTTCTTAAGAACATCTTTGTGGCCGCATGCCCTCATCACCTTTACACCACTCCCAAAAGCGGGCGAATCCCCCACACTGACGCGTGCCCCATGATCCAAAAACCATTCAGCAACTGCCGCCACAAACCAGGGATTGGTGCATGCCCGGCCCTCCGGGCTCCTTGCCGTAACCAGATTAGGCTTTAAGAGCACCCTGCACCCCGGCCGAATCTGAAAATCTATTGCTCCGCAGATCCGGTCCACTGCCGTTTTAAGAGAATCACGCTCATAAGAAAGGCAACGGAGGATGGCTACTTTATTGTCCTTGATTTCCATAAAAGTTCCTGAACTAGGAGGTTGTCCGAGAATAGCAATTTTTTCTCAAATCGAGCCATTTTTAAAAAATAAGCGCAGTCATATGTGTGATATTACGAGCATTATTTTTTGGAAATAACGAAGAGTTGGGGAAAAATGGCATTCTCGGACAGCCTCCTAGGCGGTATAGCCGCAAGTCAGAAGGCTGAAAGCACCTGAACGCAAAAAAGCCGACCTTGGGGGCGCAAAGTCGGCTTTTTTACAAGAAAATAGGAGAAAAGAGTTTTTGTTCTCTTTGAGCATATAATGTTGCAAACCGCGTGCCAAACCCCGAAAAAAACTTGAACTTCAGAAAAATTCTAGCAATACCAACAAATTATCAAAGACAACACTCCTCTCACCAGACTGCCTAAAATACAATTTTTTTTACCGCATGGAATCAATTTCTGCCCAACCCATCACCTTTTCAGGCAAAATCAGCTGGATACGCGACCAGATTTTTTTGTACGCCCGATAAAACGATCTATTCCCTTGATTTAAAGTTACTTATCGGATCGGTGAGGGAGTCGGAGATAAAAAAGTACAAAAAATTATACCCACGCAGGTTGATCAGGTTCAAAGTTGGATAAAAGATCACAGGTGGTGCAGATGTGATCTTTTATCCTATCTTGCCCAGTTCAGGAGACCCCCGGCAAGGAGTATCTCACGATGCCGTTCGGAGACATCCAGGCTGATATTAAATTTGTTGCCCGCTACATTCAACACAAAAACCTCTGCCCCGGATTCAAGACCCTTTCTCAGATCCGGAATAACCACCTTTGCACCCTGCTCGATCATGTCGTAATCTTCAGGCGATGTAAAGGTAAACGGCAAAATACCAAAATTAATCAGATTTGCCTTGTGAATGCGGGCAAAGCTCTTGACCAATTTCACGCGCACTTCAAGATAACGTGGCGCCAATGCGGCATGCTCCCTTGACGATCCCTGACCGTAGTTCTCACCTCCCACGACCATACCGCTGCCTGCCATCTTTGCCCTCTGAACAAATTCTAAGTCAATGGAATTAAATACAAATTCACTGATAGCGGGAATATTGCTCCTGAGCGGAAGAATCTGAGCGCCTGCGGGCATGATGTGATCAGTTGTAATATTATCAGCCGTCTTTAAGAGTACCGTGCCTTCCCATGTCTCAGGGACAGGATCAAACTCAGGGAAGGATGCTATATTTGGGCCACGGATGATATTAATACTTTCGCCCTCGGGTTTCGGCGGCTCGATCCGCTGATCACCGGGCAGATACTTCAAAGGCAGACTGAAATCCGGATACGCATCCAGATCACGCGGATCCGTGATGCACCCATTGAGTGCCGACGCAACCGCAACTTCAGGACTGCACAAATAAACATGGTCGTCTTTGGTCCCGCTACGGCCCGGGAAATTCCTGGGAAAAGTTCTGAGCGAAATTGTATCCGTGGCAGGCGCCTGACCCATTCCAATGCAACCCAGGCAGCCTGCCTGATGGATACGGGCACCCGCCCTGATCAGAGAGAGTGTGTCTCCCTGGGCCGTGAGGTTCTCCAGGACCTGACGGCTGCCCGGGTTGATCTCAAAACTCACATCATTGTGGACCTGTTTACCGTCCAGCACCTTGGAGACAAGCATCAGATCACGTAACGATGAATTAGAGCATGAACCCACCAACACCTGAGACACGGGCCGGCCAGCCACCTCACGGACTTTTACCACGTTGTCCGGAGATGAGGGACAGGCGATCAGCGGTTCCAGTGTGGACATATCAATCTCAATCACCTCATCATAATGAGCGCCTTGATCAGCTGTAAGCTCTTCCCAGTCGCTTCCCCGCCCCTGGCTTTCCAGAAATTTTTTAGTATTCTCATCCGATGGGAACACCGAAGTTGTGGCCCCCAGTTCAGCTCCAAAATTGGTTATGGCCGCACGATCCGTTACAGATAACTCTTTAACGCCCGGCCCAAAATATTCCATGACATATCCTACCCCGCCCTTTACAGAGAGTTGCCTTAGCAGTTCGAGGAGCACGTCCCGGGCTGACACCCATTCCGGCAACCGGCCTGTCAGCTTCACCCCATAGACCTTCGGCATTACGAGAAAAAACGGCCTTCCGGCCATTGCCATGGCCACGTCAAGCCCGCCGGCGCCGATTGCCAGCATACCGAGACCGCCGCCCGTGGGAGTATGGCTGTCGGAACCAAGGAGAGTCCTTCCGGGCTTGCCGAATCTCTCCAGATGGATCTGGTGAGAAATACCGTTCCCTGGGGGGGAAAAATAGAGTCCATATTTTCTGGCAATAGACTGGAGAAATCGATGGTCGTCCGCATTCTTGAAATCAGACTGAACCAAATTGTGGTCCACATAACAGACTGACAGCTCGGTCCGCACCCTTGGAATGCCGATCGCTTCAAATTCAAGATAGGCCATGGTGCCTGTGGCATCCTGGGTCAGGGTCTGATCAATACGGATACCGATCTCTTCACCTTTTTTCAGACGCCCCTCAACAAGATGATTTTCCAATATTTTTTCCGTTACCGTCTTTGCCATGTCACTTACTCCTTTTTAAAATACAAACTAAAACCGGCTATTCACCCAAGCCATCCGAGTTGTGGCCGGTACAATTTTTTAAACTTTACCATTAACGCGAACCGCGCATCAACTAAACCGGGAACGACACAAGGTGTTATATTTACCATAATCTTCCGGATTTGTACATGGCCTCTGTCCAGGAAGGACGATAGCCCCTCGGCGACGGAAATTACGAATTAGGAATTGTGGATGATATCATCATAAACTATCAGCAACTCAGAACATACATGCTTTTGTCCCCTGCAAGAGGGGATAAACTCCGATGTTTCACACTTAGGCACTAATTCCTAATTCGTAATTCCTAATTTCTAATTATAAAGGGGGTAGTCAAAAATATGACGGAAATCTCATTAAACAAACAAACCGGCCCGAACAAAAGCACTCATGCCGACTTTTATTATTAATGCCAAAACAATAAGTTAACCTTAGAATAGATATTTTTGCCATACTTGGCACGAGAATTGCTCAAAATCAGAATAATAGTTGTCTGTCAGGTAATGTCTCCCAACAGACACCCGACAAAAGAGAACCCCGGAAAACCGCTAAATATTGGAGAAACAGATCATGGCTGATGAACCTGATGCCCAGACAGAAGAAGAGGCACCGAAAAAGAAATCAAAAAAGTTCCTATTTATTATCCTGGGTGTCGTGATACTGGCTCTGGGAGGTGGCGGCTTCTTTGCCTACACCAAATTCTTTACGCCCGAATCCGCAATCGAGGGGAATGAAGATGTCGAGGAACAGGCGAATCCGTTGGAAGCTATCGGGGAGATGTACCAACTGGAACAGTTTATCGTAAACCTGTCTCATCCCCAAGGGAAACGGTATCTCAAACTGAAAGTCGAACTCGAACTAGAATCCGCCACGGCTGTAGAAATGGCGACCAAGGCCTCACCCAAACTGAGAGACGTAGTCATCATGATGCTTACAAGCATGACATTTGAAGAGGTCATGACGCCGGAGGGTAAAATCCAGATAAGGGACGAGCTCTTAGAACGCTTCAACCAGGTCATACGGCCCGAACGAGTAAAAAATATATACTTCACGGAATTCGTTGTCCAGTGACTTTAAATCATATTAGAGAGTTATCTCTCCGGCGGTAATTCACCACCTAACTTACAACCCGTAACCTCGTAAACGATTATGGAACAAATCCTCAGTCAAGATGAAGTCGATGCCTTATTAAAAGGTATTTCAGGCGGTGATGTAGAGGAACCCGAAGAAACGATAGATGACGAAGCGTTAGGGTATACGGCCTACGACTTTGCCAGGCAGGAAAGAATCGTCCAGGTCAAGATGCCCTCCCTGGACGTTATAAACGATGTCTTCCTGCGATCCATCAGGACCTCTCTTTCCAACACGCTCCGCCGAATAATCGACGTCACTTCCGTGCCCATGGAACTGGAACGTTTTGGCGCCTTTGTCAGGACCCTGCCTGTTCCAAGCAGTCTGCAGATATTCAAAATGGATCCATTCAGGGGACATGCCCTGTTTGTAATCGAACCCAAACTGGTCTTTGCGATTGTGGAGACCTTTTTAGGCGGCAGCGGCACAAGGACCGCCAGAATCGAAGGTCGTGATTTCACGGCCATCGAACAACGTTTAATCCGTCGGATAGTCAACCACCTTCTCGCCGACCTGGAAAAGGCCTGGTACACCTTTTATCCGACCAAGGTTCAATATGTCCGTAGTGAAATCAACCCCCAATTCGCAAAAATCTGTGAACCGGAAGACGTGGTCATCATCAACCGTTACGAGATGGACATGGACCGGGCAGTGGGCAGCATCACCTCATGCATTCCACTCTCCAACCTGGAAAAGGTAAAAACCAAACTCATGACCACATTCCAGAGGGAGCAGAGCGAAGAGGATCTACTCACACAACGGATGCTCAGAGAAACGATCTTAAACAGTCCGGCAGAGTTCAAGGTAATTCTTGGCGAGGCCACGATCCCGGCAGGCGATATCCTGGAACTGGAAGTGGGTGACATCCTGCAGCTTGACAGCCGCAAAGACGATCTCCTTCCAGCCTTTGTCTCCAAAATGCGTAAGTACATGGGCTCACCTGGAATGTACCGTGGGAACAAGGCCTTTCTTCTCCAACGTAAAGTGCTTGATCCGGAAAGAGACTGATCACGCACATATGGGGCACCGGCAAACGATTACATGCCGGGGTGCCCGTAAGTTAGTACCCCTGGTGAACGGTTACAAAAGGAGCAATTAAAAATGGATGATGAATCTTTAGATGATGCCTTGGCTGACGCCTCGGATGAACAGGCTTCGGCTGAAGCCGGCGACTCCGGCTCATCTGGTGATGACTGGGCCGCTGCAATGACCGGCGGTGATGCAGGGGGAGGCGCACAGACCTCCGCTTTCGACAATCTGGCCGGTGGTTCCGCTGTGGACGGCGAATCCCAGAATATGGATTTCCTGCTTGATATCCCGCTGGAAGTGAAGGTTGAACTGGGCCACGCAGACATGATAATCAACAAAATGCTGCAGTTGACCCAGGGATCGGTGGTTGAACTTGATAAGGCTGCCGGCGACTCGGTTGAAATCTATGTAAACGATAAACTGCTCGGCAAGGGTGAAGTGATTGTGGTGAACGAACGCTTCGGGGTTCGTATCACTGAGATCATAAGTCAGGCCGACCGCATAAAAAACATGGGATAACAGGTCAAGGCATGAAATGCAAGTCTGACAAAAAAATGGTGCTCCATATCTGCCTGTTCCTGATTCTGCTTTGTCTCGGTTCGGCCTGGATGGCTATGGGGCCTGCGCCTGCATCGGCCCAGGAAATTACCCACGATAAGTCTAAAACGACGACCTCGATTGAAACTGCCGCCATTCCCGGCATCAACTTCAAGGAAACCGGTTCCCTTTTGATGATGAGCCTTAAGGTAATCGGCTCATTGGGAGTAGTAATCGGCCTCATGTTGCTCATCATATTCTGGTTCAAAAAAATTGGTCTTGCAAAGGGGGGCCGAAAGGGCGGATCTCTGATAGAGATTTTGGACACACGCATGGTTGCCCATAAAAAATACGTCTCCGTCCTTAACATCGGTGGCGAGTTTGTGGCGATAGGGATTTCCGAACAGCAGATCAATATGCTGACCACGCTTGAAAACTCAGGAGAACTACTCAACTATGCACGCGAAAAGGGAAAGGGCTCTTCCGCATCCCTGACCTCTTCATTTTCATCCCTTCTTGAAAAAGCTGCCGCCCCTCTCAAGGGCCGCAGGCAACAGGATTCACGCGAAAGATGAAACGCTTACACCTGAAAAAAACAGAGCGAACTCTCTCCAAAGGTCCCACGAAAAAAGCGTCCCGGTTCACTCTATTGACACCGGCTCTTGTTCTTCTCATTCTTGCCGGCAGCCTCCTTCCGGCAATCTGTAATGCCGTGCCTCTTCCCACACTTCAAATAGGCCTGAATGAGGCTGCCGGTCCACAGCAGGTGTCAACGCTTGTGGAAATCCTTCTCATCTTCACCGTGCTTGCCATGGTGCCATCCATTCTGCTTATGATGACATGCTTTACAAGGCTCATTGTAGCATTTTCCTTCTTAAGACACGCCATGGGAACCCAGCAGCAGCCCCCTAATCAGGTGCTGGCCGGTCTTGCATTGTTTCTTACGCTTTTTATCATGATGCCGGTGCTGACCCGGATCAACGATACCGCAGTCAAACCCTACCTGTCAGAAGAAATCACCCTGGAAGAGGCGTTTAAAGAAGGTATTAAGCCTTTGCGCACATTCATGTTCAGGCAGACGAGGGAAAAGGATCTGGCACTCTTCCTCTCCTTTGCCAAGATGTCAAAACCTGAGAGCGAGGTCGATGTACCGACATCGATCCTGATTCCGGCATTTATGATCAGTGAACTGAAAACCGCCTTTCAGATCGGTTTCGTCCTGTTTCTCCCTTTCCTGGTCATTGATATGGTTGTTGCCAGTGTTCTCCTGTCAATGGGGATGATGATGCTGCCGCCAATCATGATTTCGCTGCCGTTCAAACTGCTTCTCTTTGTTCTGGTAGACGGCTGGCACCTGATTGTAGGTTCTTTAGTAAAAAGTTTTGGAGTCTGATTCAAAATGAGCGCGCTTGAAGCCATCAACCTGGCACAAAATGCGGTTTTTATGGCCCTTCTCCTGTCCGCACCGCTTCTCCTGGTAGGGCTTGTGATCGGGTTGATAATCGCCATATTTCAGGCCACGACCCAGATCAATGAAATGACACTCACGTTTGTGCCCAAAATTTTTGGTGTTATGCTTGCTCTACTCTTCTTTGCTTCATGGATGATGATCAAACTGACTGATTATACGAGCAACCTGATCATGCGCCTCCCGGAGCTGTTGAGATGAGAAAATTCAATGTTATTACGGAACCAACAACCACCACTTTAACCATTTGCCGCTAACCATGGTTGACACAGCACTGCTCAATTGGACTCTGAATCAATTCTTGAGCCTGGTAATTATCATCACCAGGGTTGGGCCGCTTGTATTCTTCATGCCGGTACTCGGTTCCCGAAGCGTCCCGAGCCAGGTAAAAGTCCTGATCACACTTCTAGTCAGCCTGGTACTGGTTTCGTCAATAGAAGTAAATCCTTCCGAACTGCCTGTAACAACCCTGGGATTCGTACTGTTCACGGCAAGTGAAATCGCTTTCGGGGCAACTCTTGCCGTCTTTACACGACTTGTATTTGCAGCCGTTGAAATCTCAGGCCAGCTGGTGGGTGTTCAAATGGGCATGGGAATGGCAGCTACCATGGACCCTGAATTCGGCACCCAGGTACCCCTTATCGGCCAGCTTTTTAATCTAGTCGCAATCCTTCTCTTCTTGAGCGTCAACGGGCATCACATCTTTTTTCAGACACTGGTGGAAAGCTTTAATTGGGTACACCCCGGCAAACTCTACCTGACAGACGCTACTTACAGAGGAATGATGCAGGGTGTTGCCCACATGTTCGTTCTGGCCGTAAAAATCATGGCTCCGGCCAGCGCCGTCCTCATATTTTCCCATGTGGCCATGGGCATTGTGGCCAAAACCGTGCCGCAAATCCCGATTCTGATCGTTGGAATGCCTTTAAATATTACTCTGGGTTTAATCTTTGTCGGTCTCTCTCTTGGATATTTTCTTCCAATAATGGTCAAGAACTTTGACATGCTGGGCCGGCTGCTGCCCAGAATGGCTATGGGCATGGGAGGCTGACAATGGCTGAAGAAAGCGGCGGACAGGAAAAAACCGAACAACCTACTGCAAGACGCCTTGCCGATGCCAGAAAAAAAGGAGACGTGGCAAAAAGCATGGAAATCCCGTCTGCCGCAGTGCTTCTTGCAGGCATTTTGACTCTGTTTTTTTTAGGCGATTTCATGCTGGAGCGTCTATTTATGCTGCTGAGACATTATTTGGGAAATCTTCATACCATTGAAATTATCAAGGATAGTATGGTCACAATAACCCGCGAAAGCATGTTCTATTCCGCCATGATCGTGGGGCCTGTCATGGCCGTGGTCCTGGTGACGGCGCTCGCGTCCAATTACGCTCAAATCGGAATAATTTTCACCGGAGAAAAAATTAAACCCGATATCAAAAAGATAAACCCGATCAAGGGCATTCAGAATAAATTCTCCATGCAGACGCTTGCCCAACTGATTAAATCCATTTTAAAGATAGTAATTATCGGTGCAGTGGCCTTTTACGAAGTAAAAAAATCCATGCCCGCACTCCTCCCTCTTATGGATCAGGAGCCTTTCCCGATTTTCATCTTCATAGTAAACACCTCTTTCTGGATCTTCTTAAAGGCCGCTCTTGTAATCGTAATTCTGGCCGCCTTTGATTATGCATTTCAGAAATGGCAATTCACGAACAAGATGAAAATGACAAAGCAGGAGGTCAAGGAAGAGGCCAAGATGACAGAAGGGGACCCCCAGGTGAAGGGACGAATCAGGTCAATACAGCTGCAAATGGCCCGAAAAAGGATGATGGAGGAAGTGCCGTCCGCGGATGTGGTTATTACAAACCCGATCAGACTGGCAATCGCACTTCGATACGACAATCTTACAATGAGTGCGCCTGTGGTGGTTGCCAAAGGCGCAGGTGTTATTGCAAAACGCATAAGAGAAGTCGCTGCCGAGCACTCCATTCCAATCGTGGAAGACAGGCCTCTGGCACAGGCCCTTTTTAAGACTGTCGACATAGACGATCCCATCCCTGCAAATCTCTTCGAGGCCGTGGCGGAAGTGCTCGCATATGTTTACAGCCTCAAGCAAAAAACGGGCTGAATGGGCCGGCACTAGCTAAAAACTTAACAACTAAAATCGACTCACTGAAACTTTTAAACTGGAACCGAAAATGGCTGACGATGCAGGGATAATACCAGGAATGAGGACCTTCAACATGGAGCCCACGAGTCTCTTTGTGGGTGTCGGTGTTGTGGGAATACTCATGGTCATGATCATTCCCCTGCCCACGATTATCCTGGATCTGCTTCTCTCTCTTAACATCACTATAGGGCTGGTCATCCTGCTCATGTCCATGTACAACACCCGGCCCCTGGATTTCTCATCATTTCCTTCAGTGCTTCTTCTCTCGACACTGTTCAGACTCTCTTTGAACATCGCATCCACCCGGCTGATCCTGCTGCACGGTCATGAAGGCAAAGGCGCGGTGGGCCAGGTGATCAACTCCTTTGGCAATTTTGTCATTGGAGGAGACTACGCTGTGGGCATTATCATTTTCTCGATTCTTGTACTGATCAATTTTATCGTAATCACAAAAGGTTCAGGCAGAATTGCGGAAGTGGCTGCCCGCTTCACTCTTGACGCAATGCCCGGCAAACAGATGGCCATTGACGCGGACTTGAATGCCGGACTGATTGATGAAGAAGACGCAAAAAAACGGCGGCTGGAGATCTCCAGACAGGCCGAATTTTACGGGGCCATGGACGGTGCGGCCAAATTTGTACGCGGCGAGGCTATTGCCTCCATAGTGATTATTGTGATCAATATTATGGGCGGCTGGGCCATTGGTGTCTTAAAGCAGGGTATGCCACTCGGCACGGCTGCCGAGACTTATACAATCCTGACTATTGGAGACGGCCTGGTATCCCAGATCCCGGCCCTTATAATCTCCACGTCGGCAGGCATAATCGTGAGCCGCGCAGCCTCGGACAAAAGCATGGGATCGGAATTCGTCAGACAGTTTGGACTCCAGCCGCAGGCGCTGGCCGTTACATCAGGAATTATCTTCCTGTTCGGACTAATCCCCGGCCTTCCTCACATCCCATTTCTCGTGCTGGCAATTGCAATGGGGGGGCTGGCATTCCTCGCCTTTCAAAACGAAGACAAAAGGAAAACAGCAGCAAAAGAGGAAGAAGAGGAAAAAATAACAGAACCCCCTCCTGGAGCGCCGGAAACGATTGAGGCCCTTCTGCCTCTGGACACCCTGGAACTCGAAGTAGGCTACGCTCTTATTCCATTGGTGGATGAAACCCAGGAAGGGGACCTCCTTGAACGGATCAGGGGCATCAGAAGACAATTTGCAATGGAAGTGGGCCTGATCATCCCGCCCCTTCACGTACGTGACAATCTCCAGGTCAAACCGGATGAATACGTGCTTCTGCTAAAGGGAATCGAAATTGCCCGCGGTGAGGTGATGATGGGGTATCTCCTTGCCATGGATTCCGGAGCAGCTAAACGCGAAATTGATGGGATTCCGACAAAAGAGCCTGCGTTCGGACTTCCCGCCATCTGGATCAGCAATGAGAAGAAGGACGAGGCCCAGTTGGCAGGTTATACCGTCGTCGATCCGTCAACTGTCATAGCCACTCACATGACAGAGCTGCTCAGGTTACATGCAGATGAACTGCTTGGTCGCCAGGACACCCAGAAACTCCTTGACAACCTTGCCAAAACCCATCCAAAGGTAATTGAAGAGCTGGTTCCAAATCTGCTTGCCCTGGGCGGGGTGCAGAAGGTTCTCCAGAATCTTTTACGGGAGCGGGTCTCGATCCGCGATCTTCTAACAATCTGTGAAACACTGGCTGATTTTGCACCTATGAGCAAGGACCCTGGCACCCTGACCGAATACGTGCGGCAAAAACTGGCCAGATCCATTATCCAAGCCTTTACCGATGAACAAGGGAATCTCTCCGTACTGACACTCTCTACCAAGGTTGAGGATCTTATCCGTGAATCAATCCGGAAAAGCGATCAGGGCGCCTATCTGGCCATTGAACCCAATCTGGCAACACAGATTCTGGACTCAATCGGCACATCGGCTGAAAAGATATCCAATGAGGGCTATCAGCCTGTTATCATATGTTCGCCGGTCATACGAAGGCATCTGCAGCAGTTCATAACACAGTTCATGCCGCAGGTCATGGTGATCTCACACAACGAGCTTACAACACAGGCGAAAATCAAGTCACTGGGCACCATTGATATTAACCCAAAAGTGTAGTAGCCAATGACATTTGATTTTATCAATGTCATTGGTTCCGGGTTCAAGGTTCAAAGGTTTATTTGATCGAAATTTTTCCTTATTCAACCCTGAACCCTGAACCCTGAACGTGAAACCTTAAACCGCAATTAACGATCAGCAATCACCGGTCTAGACTATGAGAATCAAAAGATTTGAGGCCCCGGACACCAAAACGGCCCTTGCCATGATCAAGAATGAAATGGGAAATGACGCTATTATCCTCACAACGAGAACCATTTCCACATCAAGACGTAATGGGAAAGGGAAAAACGGCAACTCATCCCTTGTCGAAGTCGTGGCGGCCATGGACTATGATGACATGGGGCTGCAACCTGTTGAGATTCCTGTCACGGAATACGGTTATGTGCGAAAAAAACGGTATCAAAATGAGGCTATTAAGAAAAAACAGGCCCCCTTGCCCCCTGAAAAGCCCATGTTTATTCCGGGTGAAATCCCAATCAAAAAGCAAAAGGCTGCAAGTTTTGAGTCCCAGGATCTCAAAAAACGTTTTGCCGCTCTTTTAAATACGCGTATCATCTCAAAATCCGCCTCTCTACCCGAAAGAGAGGAACAGATTCCCTCCCGGCCGGCCGAAACGAGATCTGCCAATCCGGACCCGGAAGATGTGGCAAAATGGCGAAATAAACTCATCGAACAGGTTCGAATAATTCCATTGACGCAGCAGATTAAGGACAAATCTCCGACCGTAATAGCCCTTGTGGGGGCCACAGGTGTCGGCAAGACCACAACCGTTGCCAAGATAGCAGCCTGGTTCAGCCTGCGGGAGAGATACAGAGTCGCACTCATATCAATGGACTGCTACAGAATAGGCGCCACCGATCAACTTCGTACCTATGCACAAATTATGGGGTTGCAGTGCGAAATTGTCTTGAGGAAAAAAGACCTCGTAAAAGCTGTTGCTAAACAAAGTGACAAGGACCTGATCATAGTCGATACAGCGGGGAAGAGTCCATATGACAGCCACCACGTTTCCGAACTTGCAAACTGGTTTGAGCCTCTTGATTCCATTAATCCATACCTAGTCCTAAGCGCCACCACAAAAAAAGAGGACCTGGCCAGCATAACAAAAGCTTACGGTCCGCTTTCCGTCAACGGGCTCATACTGACCAAACTGGATGAAACCAGGGCATATGCCGGCCTCTGTCAACAGGTTGTCTCGTCATCCCTGCCGGTTTCGTGCGTATGTACGGGCCAACGGGTTCCGGAAGACTTTCAGATGGCCTCGGACCAGTTCATCAACAAACTCTTCGGACAGGGCTGGAATAGGGCTATGGCATCATGAATTGGACCGTAAGGCGCTGAAGGCTTTTAGGTTGAAGGTAGAAGGGCAAAACATCTGTTAACCTTCAGTCTAAATCCCTTCAACCTAAATACCTTATACCTTCAACCTAAACAACCACCTGAAATCAAAGGAACAAAATAATGAGCCAAGCAGAAACATTGGAAAAGGTAATGACCCAACCCCCGCCGGCAACTGTTCAGGGTTCAAGGATTTATGACAAACTGCGGGAAATCGATTCCGTGCCGAGGGTAATCTGCGTAACCAGCGGCAAGGGAGGCGTCGGAAAGACCAATGTGGTCACGAATCTGGCCTATTCCCTCTGTGAAACAGGGAAAAGGGTGCTTGTGCTTGACGCTGACCTGAACCTGGCAAACGTCGATGTCCTTCTCGGTCTTACGCCCAGATTCAACCTGCATCATGTCTTTATAGGCAAAAAGGGGTTGCCGGATATCCTGGTTGAAGGCCCTGGAGGAATTCTTGTCCTGCCCGCCAGTTCCGGGATCATGGAACTGGCAAACCTGACTGAAAGCCAGAAACTCTACTTCCTTGGCGAGATGGAGGAACTAGGGAGCAAAATAGACATTCTACTTATTGATACGGCGGCCGGCATTAACAGCAATGTAATCTATTTTACCCTGGCGGCTCAGGAGCGCATCATCCTGCTATCTCCGGAACCGACATCCTTAACAGACGCCTATGCCATGATCAAGGTCCTTTCCAGCCGCCATGATGTTAAAAAATTCCGGGTTCTGATAAACCTCGCTCGCTCAGAAAAGGAAGCTCTGTCGGTCTTCCGCCAGTTAAGCCTGGTTGCTGATCGTTTTTTAAATACACTTTCCCTGGATTTTCTTGGATTTATTCCTTATGATAGCAAATTACCACTAGCGGTGAGAAGACAGCGACTTGTCACCGACTTGTACCCGGATTCAGCGTCAAGTAAAAAATTCAGAAAACTCTCGGAGCAGATTGTCCGGGAAAAGCCTGACTTTAGGGCTGACGGCAATATTAAATTCTTCTGGCAGGGGCTCTTCAATCTGTAAATATTTGGCAGTGCTTCAGGTGCACGTGAGCAGGTTGGAGAACTATAGTTTGCTATGTGAACCAGCCTGATCGCACCCCAAGACTTCTGAGTTGTTCCGTCAAGTTTAAATATACTCTCGCAAAGGAGAATTTGATTTTTTTAATGCCTGTAAATATTTGACCTCATCATACTTCGTTCGGTCCTTCCAGC
>DAOVYS010000140.1 GCA_030635485.1 Pseudomonadota bacterium
CAACCCCGTTGGCATCGGTAAAGCTGAATATGGTTGCCGGTAATGTAGGGGGCAGGCAGAGCATGGCTCCGCACATTGTGATAAAAATCCATGTTTTTAAAAAACTATTGCGCATGGTTTTATCATACTACAATTATAAATATTTGGGTACGTGCGAAAAACTTAAAAAAACCACGGAATGTAAATGTTTGGCAGTGCACCCCAAGGGCACTTCCGTTGGGCGCGTGCAGACAGATGGAGTGCTGCCGAATATTTACCTACAATTATCCTCTGGTTTTCCAGTCAGCAAGAAATTTTTCCATGCCGATGTCTGTCAGCGGGTGTTTGGCCAGCTGGCTTATAACCTTGAACGGGATTGTCGAAATGTGGGCCCCGATCAGCGCGGCATCAACCACGTGCATAGGACTTCTTATGCTGGCCACAATGACCTCTGTGTCAAAACCGTAATTGTCATAAATAGTTATAATCTCCTGTACAAGTTCCATGCCGGATTGGGAAATATCGTCCAGCCGCCCCACGAACGGGCTCACAAACGTGGCTCCCGCCTTTGCAGCCAGAAGGGCCTGCGAAGAAGAGAAGATAAGGGTGACATTTGTCTTGATGCCTTCCTCCGCAAGAGTCTTAACCGCCTTTAACCCTTCCGTGATTATAGGGACCTTGATCACAATGTTTTTGTGAAAAGATGCCAGTTTCCGAGCCTCCTTGACCATGCCCTCGGCATCCAGACTGATCACTTCAGCGCTGATGGGTCCGTCAACCAGTTCACAGATATCTTTCAATATTTCTTCAAACGGTCGTTTTTCTTTTGAAATGAGAGAGGGATTGGTGGTGACGCCGTCCACCATGCCCATATCAACCGCCTGTTTGATCTCGTCGATGTTTGCTGTGTCGATAAAAAATTTCATTATTCGGCTCCTTTTTCTGAAAAGCTGTCACGGCATTCCGTGCTGCAAAAATAATAGGTTTTGTTGTCTTGTTCCAGAAGGAGCGCCTGCCCCTTCGGAATATACGTATGGCAGACCGGGTCTTCCACCAGTTCGTCATGGGACTTAAAGGTGTTGCCTGGATGATCCGGCCCCCGTGTCTGCTCATGGTCGATAGTTCTTTGGGGAAATTTGCTTCCCCCTGTAATCAACCGGTAAAGCAGATAAAGCAAAAAACCGAGAACTACAAATCTAAACGGAGTCAAAGCGGATGTCTCCCATAAGTGCTAAGTTGTTTTGTAAAATGAACCTTTATTCTGCCAGGTTGATTTCTTCACAATCTGATTTGGGTCCGTCAGCTGTCTGCGCATCTCGGCAGTGGTCATTAAAAGGACAGGGTGCATAAAGTCCGGCGCAAGTTCTTCCAGCGGGTCCAGGACAAAGATGCGATTTTCAATCTCAGGATGGGGCAGGATGAGGCCTGACTCGGACATGACCAAGTCGTCATAATAGAGAAGGTCGAGATCCAGAATGCGGTCCCGGCTCTTTTTTCTGTCTCGCCCCTGTTCTGTTTCAGTTTTTCTCATCTCGTAAAGCAGCTCAAGAGGAGAGAGATCGGTTTCAACCGTGGCTACGGCGTTTGTGAACCAGCGTTTTGAAAGGGTGGAATCACAGGTTCCCTCTCTGGGCCGCGTGTTTACCGGTTTGGTAATGTAAGGGCTTGAAAGACGGCCCGGCCGAATTTTCTTAATCAGTTTAAGGCGGTGCCACGCTTTGAGCAAATTTTTCGGGCCGTTGCCCATGTTGGAGCCCAGGCCAAGGAAGGCTAATGTCATTAAAAGCCTGTTTTTTCCATGCGGTCAATGGCTTCTTG
The DNA here is from genome assembly GCA_030635485.1 of Pseudomonadota bacterium. Taxonomy (GTDB): domain Bacteria; phylum Desulfobacterota; class Desulfobulbia; order Desulfobulbales; family DAOVYS01; genus DAOVYS01. Next base: position 1,798 of record DAOVYS010000140.1, read on the forward strand.
CAGTTTTTCACTGGAAACCGTGAGCGCTATCCTGAAAAATCCCTCGCCCGGATCGCCGAAACCGTTGCCCGGCGTTGTTACAAGTCCTGCATTGTCAAGCAGATGTGCAACGCAGGATGCGGACGTGTAGCCTTCAGGCACCTCGATCCAGGCATAAAAGGTGGCCCTTGGGCTCTTTGCCTTAAGCCCGAGTTTCCGTAATCCCGCCATCAATACATCCCTGCGGTCCGTGTAAATGGCCCGCATCTTAGGCAACCAGGACTGGTCGCCCTCAAGCGCCTCAATTCCCGCCACCTGGATTGCCTCAAAGATCCCTGAATCGATGTTGCTTTTGATCTGCCCCAGCCCTCCGATGATTTCGGAATTGCCCGAGGCAAATCCGATCCGCCATCCGGTCATGTTGTACGTCTTGGACAGGGAATGAAATTCCATTCCGATTTCCATGGCCCCGGGGGTTTCCAGAAAACTCGGGGGTATGTAATTGTCAAAGGTCATTTCAGAATAGGCAAAATCGTGGCACACCATGATGTTGTGTCTGTCTGCAAATTCCACAACCTGCTTAAAGAAGTCTGTTGTGGCTTCCGCTGCAGTGGGGTTGTTTGGATAATTTATGAACATCATTTTTGCCTTATTGAGCACATCGGCCGGGATCGTCTTAAGGTCGGGCAGAAAGTCGTTCTCCTTGAGAAGCGGCATCTCGTACGGCACGCCGCCGGCAAAGAGGGTGGAGATCTTGTAGACCGGGTAGGCGGGGCTGGGGACCAGCACAACATCCCCGGGGTTTATAAAGGCGAGGGGGGTATGGGCGATTCCTTCCTTGGAACCGATCAGGGATACGATTTCCTTTGCAGGATCGAGCGTTACATTTGCCCGTTTTTGATACCACCCGGCGACCGATTCGCGGAAATTTATCATTCCGATGTAGCTTGGATATTGGTGATGTTTCGGTTCCCTTGCAGCCTCTGCCAGTTTCGCAATAATGTTATCCGGAGTCGGCAGGTCAGGGTCGCCAATGCCTAAATCAATGACGTCTATGCCGCGTGCGCATGCCTCTGCCTTTTTTCGGTCCAGTTCCGCAAACAGATAGGGCGGTAGCTGTTTTAACCTGTCCGCCTTGTCAAACTTGATCATAATTTACAACCTTGTTGGTTAATGTTCCTATGTTTTCAATGGTAACCGAGACCCTGTCTCCCGGGTTGAGTTTTCCGACTCCTTCCGGGGTGCCCGTGGCAATGATATCGCCTGGAAGCAGGGTCATTATTTTAGAAATATAACTGATAAGAGTCTCCACGGAGCGAATCATGTTCCCTGTTCTGGAAGACTGCTTCTGTTCGCTGTTTAGAGTGGTGCAAACAGCAAGATCGGACGGATCGATTTCAGTCTCGATCCAGGGGCCGATAGGCGCAAATGTGTCAAAGCTCTTTGACCGGGTAAACTGTACATCTCTTTTTTGCAGGTCCCGGGCCGTGACATCGTTAAAGCAGGTGTAGCCGAGTACGTGATCAAGGGCCTCCAGCTCTGAAACATTTTTTGTGAGGCGACCCATCACAACTGCGAGTTCTCCCTCATAATCGACCTGCCTGCTCATCTCGGGAAGCACGATCGGCTGGTCAGGCCCGATAACAGCGGTGGCCGGTTTCAGGAATATAAGCGGCTCAACAGGAATATCGCTGTCAAGCTCCTTTGCATGCTGTGCATAGTTGATCCCAACAGCAACTATCTTGCTCGGAACGCAAGGGGCCAGCAGCGTGACCTCATTGAGAGGGACACTTTCCTTGGTAGTTTTCAGGGACAGGTACGGCTCTGAGGCAAAAAAACGTACATTCCCCTCATGAAGAGCGCCATACTTGATTCCGGTCGGTGTTTGGCACCTGACTATTTTCATGTCTTACAGATCGTAACTGCTTAGGCAGGTTAGGTTGAGGGCTGAAAACTAAAGGCTGAAAGTAAGTCAGTAATCACGCATGATTCGTTCCTGAGAACCTTCCACCTTCAGCCTATCCACCTACAAGTTATTACAGATCTTTTAAACCCAGTACGTCAAACATCGTGTAAAGGCCGTTCGGCTGTCCTGTTACCCAGGCTGCGGCCCGGGCCGCTCCCTTGGCAAAATTGTCACGGCTGTGAGCTCTGTGTGTGATCTCAATTCGTTCTCCGCCGCCGGCAAAATAGATCGTATGTTCTCCCACAATATCGCCGGCCCGGATGGTCTGAATACCGATCTCCTGATCGGTCCTTTCTCCGATCATACCGTGCCGTTCAAAGACACCCACTTTTCCCAGATCCCGGCCCACCGCCTCGGCGACCAGTTCTCCGAGTTTCAAGGCAGTGCCGCTGGGCGCGTCTTTTTTCATGCGGTGATGGGCTTCGACAATTTCGATATCATAGTCGTTTCCTAAGATAGACGCCACCTTGGCCGCTACCTTGAAAAGGACATTAACCCCTACCGCCATGTTGGGCGCCTGGACGACCGGGAAATTTGCACTGAGTTCTTTGAGCTCATCGAGATTGTCCTGGGTCAGCCCCGTGGTCCCGATCACCATTGCCTTGTTATGCTTGGCCGCCGTGCGGGCAAATTCCATGGTTGCCTTGTGGAATGTAAAGTCGATGATCACGTCGCCCTGATCAATTACCGACTCAAGGCTTGAGGATATAGTCACACCCTGGGTCCCGTATCCGCCGACTTCTCCAATATCCTTGCCCACATTGGGGTTTTCAGCCGTTTCAAACCCTGCCGCAAGTTTCAGGTCCTGGTTTTGGGTTACCAGGTAACCGATGCGTTTTCCCATTCGGCCGGCTGCCCCTGCAACAATAACCTTTGTCATGATGTGAGTTCTCCTTATATAGGTTCCGGGTTCTAGGTTCAAAGGTTCATAAGGTTCAAGGTTTATTTGATCGGAATTTTTCCTTATTCAACCCTGAACCTTAAACGTGAAACCTTGAACCGCTATATGAGACCGTAGTCAGAGAGGACAGTCTTTAATTTAGCGGTATTGGCCTCACTCATTTTAGTCAGCGGCAGCCGCGGTGTACTTGATTTGATTTTGCCCATGAGTTCCAGCGTGGTCTTTGCCGGAACCGGGTTGGTCTCTATGAACATTGCTTTCATCAGCGGGAACATCTTGTAATGGAATTTTCTGGCCTCATCAAAGTTTCCTGCAAGGGCCGCATCCATCATGGAGGCCATATCGTTCGGCGTTACATTGGAAATTACGGAGATAACGCCGTTTCCTCCGATGGCCACCTGGGCCATGCAGGTGAAATCGTCACCGGATAGAACCGAGAAATCATCCGGGCAAAGCCTGATCACCTCACTCACCTGGTTCATGTTGCCGGTGGCCTCCTTGATACCTACGATGTTGTCGATCTCGGCGCAACGCGCCACGGTCTCAGGCAGCATATTCACGCTGGTTCTGCTCGGCACGTTATACATGACGATCGGAATGTCCACAGCCTCTGCAATGGCCTTGAAATGCGCATATAGGCCATCCGGAGTCGGCTTATTGTAGTAAGGCGTTATCACAAGAGCGCCGTCTGCTCCGGCCTCTTTGGCATGCTTTGTCAGTTCAATGGATTCCGCGGTGCTGTTGGAGCCGGATCCGGCCATTACCGGCACCCTTCCGTTAACTGTTTTGATCGTTATTTCCACAACCCGGTGATGTTCTTCGTGGCTCATGGTGGCCGACTCACCTGTAGTTCCACACGGCACTATCCCGTGGGTGCCGTTTTCTATCTGGAATTCGATCAGGTCTTTTAAACCCTGCTCATCCACTTTCCCGTCGATAAATGGTGTTACAATTGCAACAAAGGCTCCACGAAATTGTGTCATAATTTTCTCCTCCAGGGGTTCAGGGGTTTTCAGGGAGGTCAGGGGGGTAAACCTGTCAACCTGACTTACCTCTTATTCAGGGCCTCTTCTCCCAGACGGCCCTCATAAATGAAATTAGCCGGTCCTTCCAGGAAAACTTTTTTAATTTCCGGCTGTCCGTTTCCAGCTCGGCCGGTTGCATCAAAATGGATCAAAAGCTGTTCGCCTCCGGATGTGGTCACGGTGACCGGAGGGGTAACATGGCCGAGCAGGGCTGCGATAATGGCTGATGCCACGGCGCCTGTTCCGCATGCCAGGGTTTCATCCTCCACGCCTCTCTCATATGTTCGTACATGGAGTTCATTTCCAGTGACCTGAACAAAGTTCACATTTGTTCCGGCAGGTTGAAACAGGTCGTGAAAACGAACTGTACGGCCAACTTCAATAACCGGTGCGGATTTTATATTATCCGTAAAAATTACCGCGTGCGGGACCCCTGTATTGAGACTGTGAATAGTCTGAGGGGTGCCGGAAATATCAACCTCAAGTCCCGGTTTCAACTCAGTGGGAGGGGTCAGTCTGATTTTTACGAGACCTCCTGTCACCTCTGCCTCAATCTCGCCCGCCAGGGTGAGGAAACGCATCTTTTCAGGTGCAATTCCTTTTTCATGGGCAAAGCGTGCGGCGCAACGAGCACCGTTGCCGCACATCTCCGCGATGCTGCCGTCACCGTTTATAAAGGTCCAGGAAAAATCCGCCTTTTCAGATTCTTCTATTAAGATAAGACCGTCCGCGCCCACGGAGATTTTCCTTTGGCAGACGGAACGGACAAAATCGGACAGATCGGCTTTGTCGATAAAAGGCTTTCTGTGATCAATGATAATGAAATCATTGCCCGTGCCGCTCATTTTTGAAAAAGAGATCGGAAATTGCATAATCAGGGGTCAGGGGTTAAGGATTTTCGCATCAGGCGAAAGCCTTGAACCTGACGAGCTTCTAAGTAACAAAATGTCGAATGTCGAACAGGGAATTATAAATGTCGAAGTGTGGATGTTAACATTTAATTAGATCTTCCTTACTTCATTATTCGACATTATCTTTTTAAGTTATTTTAATATTAGAGGCCGGGGGCCGGTTGTTTCGCTGAGTAGTTACAAGAAATCAGGTATGGTTTCGCCTGCTATCAGACTTTCATAGGTCTCGCGTTTTCTGATCACAAAGAACTCATTTTCCTTCACCAGCACCTCGGCCACCCTTGGCCTGGAATTGTAATTGGATGCCATTGAAAATCCGTATGCGCCCGCGCTCATTACCGCAATCAGATCGCCGCTATTAAAGACAGGGACCTCCTGATTTTTAGCCAGAAAGTCGCCGGTCTCGCAGATTGGGCCGACAACATCAACCACCTCATTTCCACGGTCGGC
>DAOVYS010000184.1 GCA_030635485.1 Pseudomonadota bacterium
AAAACTTTAGCGTACAATTGTCAACTGAATTTGCATAGAACTATCTGATTTTTTGTAAAAAATAGTATATGGTTGGATGGCTTCCTGTTTTATGGTATTATTAGTAGTATCTGTCCGGAAATGTTGCATTTCCGGACAGAGGGGCTACGGGCCGTTTGGTAGATGGGGTGCCGGTGAATGCTTACCGTAACGTCCATCTGCCGAATTATAGAGCAAAGGGGTCAGTTAATGAATATTAGCCGCATAGATGAATTTATTAAAGCTGTTATGAAAGCCGCAAATGGAAATCATACCGTCCGGGTTGCTCTTTCAGGTGAAAATGACCGGCTTGATACTCTTGCAAATGGCTTAAATAAGATTTTTGATCATCTTCAAGAAAAAGGGGTGGAAGTAAATAATGAAGAATTTGAAGAATATTCCAGACTGTCGCTGAAACAAAAGAATGAGTTGGAGAAACGTTCAGCGGAAATAGCGGAATCGAACAAACGACTTCAGGTGGAGATTGCCAGCCGGAAACTGGCTGAGGAGGTGACAAAAAAGGCTCTTAAAACAACGGAAACCATTTTGACGGGAATGCCAGTTGGTTTTGTCGTGATTGATAAAAAACAGATAGTTCGCAGGGTAAATGATACCGCATTACAGATCATGGGGAAAACAAGTGACGAGGTTCTGGGAAAGGTATGCCATTTGAATATATGTCCCGCCTGTAAAGGCCGGTGTCCGATATTGGATCTTGGACAGACAGGTGATTGTTCGGAAAAGGTGGTGCTTTCTTCAAACGGTCAGGAAATTCCTATCCTTAAAACGGTTATACGGATAACCCTTGAAGGGGAAGAGGTCTTGCTCGAGGCCTTTGTAGACATAAGCGGCCGGAAGCGGGCTGAAGAAGCCTTGATGCAGGCCAAGGAAGATGCTGAGGCCGCCAACCGGGCCAAGAGTGAATTTTTAGCCAATATGAGTCATGAGATCCGTACGCCTATGAATGGCGTTATCGGTATGACGGATCTGGTGTTGGCAATGGACCTTGACACGGAACAGCGCAGCTATCTTGAAATGGTAAAAATTTCCGCCGACCGGCTTCTTGGCGTTATCAACGATATTCTTGATTTTTCCAAGATAGAGGCAGGAAAATTCAGGATTGACCTCATACCTTTTCGTATCCGTGATGTGATCGACGACCTTTTGAAAATGCTGACCATAAATGTACAGGAAAAAGGGTTGGAACTGGCATGTCAAGTCAGCGCCGGGGTGCCTGATGGTTTGATCGGCGATCCCGGGCGTTTAAGGCAAATAATTGTCAACCTAGTCGGCAATGCCATTAAGTTCAGTGAAAAAGGGGAGGTGCTGGTGAGGGTAGAGATGGCCGGCAATATCTCATCATCCGATATTGAGAAAACGGCTGCCAATAATTTTATGCTCCATTTTATGGTTAAGGATACGGGCATCGGCATCCCCGAGGATAAACAGCAATCTATTTTTCAGCCTTTTTCTCAGGCTGACGGATCATCAACGCGCAGGGTAGGGGGGACCGGACTGGGGCTGAGCATTTGCGCCCAGCTGGTCGATTTGATGGGCGGCAGGATCTGGGTTGAGAGTTTATCCGGACATGGATCCACGTTCCATTTTACCGCCTGTTTTCAGGAAGATATTGATGTGTCTCAAAAACAGGAACTGTTACCGGTCAAAGATTTAAAGGATCTATCTATACTTGTGGTAATTGAAAATGTAACCAGCCGGCTTGTTTTTAAAGAGATAATTAAAAATTGGACAAACAAGGTAAAGACAGTGGCCGGCGGTAAAGCAGCCCTGGCGGTTCTTGAACAACAATCGTGTGATGTCGTTATTCTTGACGCAATAATGGCTGGAATGGACGGTTTTGAGGTGGCTGAAAAAATTAATAATAGTTCAAGGTCAAACGTGCCGAGCATAATAATGCTGACCTCAGCCGGACAAAAAGGGGATGCGGTCCGCTGTCATGAAGCAGGTGTAGCGGCATATCTTTTAAAACCGGTTAACCAGTCTGATTTATTGGCTGCCGTACGGACAGTGACAGGTGGGCTGAAGAAGCAGGAAGGATCAATGGAGGAACGGCCTCTGGTAACACGTCATACACTCAGGGAGAGCAAGAGAGATATCCATATCCTTTTGGCTGAAGATGAGTTTATCAACCAGACGCTGGCAATTGCCCTGCTTGAAGGAGAAGGCTGGCAGGTTGCCTCTGTGAACAACGGCAGGGAAGCTGTACAGGCATTGGCAGCCGATGACTTTGATTTGATTCTGATGGATATACAGATGCCGGATATGGACGGGCTCAAGGCAACAGCCCTTATCCGGGAAAATGAAAAGAGGACCGGTGAACATATCCCCATCATCGCCATGACGGCACACGCCATGAAAGGGGATCGCGAGAGATGTCTGGATGCGGGAATGGACGGCTATATTCCCAAACCCATAGACATTAATAAGATGCTGGAAGAGATAAACAGGGTGCTTGAAGTCGATTGCCTGGAGAGACCGTTGGCCGGCTTTCAGGAGGAAGAGATAAAAGAACCGCTGGACTATGACAGTTTTGTCTTGAAAAGGTGTCAAGGAAAAGAGAAGACGGCAAAAAAAATGATAGAGCTTCTTTTGCGGGAAAGCAGTCCCAGATGGCTGGCCGAGGCCGAAGCCGCGGTAGAAGTGCAAGATCCCGATAGAATTCGTACGGTCTGCCATGCCATTATAGGAACAGCCTCAACTGTTTGTGCGCAGGAACTTTCCGATACCGCGGCTGAACTTGGACGGCTGGCGCGGGAAGGCAAAATGGATCAGACCTTACAGGCTCTGCAATCATTTAAAGAAGCCTATGTGAGACTTCAGGATTGGGGTAAGAACATAACTTTGGATAAATGAGGAGGACCATGATGTCAGATAATAATAGAGAATATCCTAGAATCGACATGCTCAACCTCTTGTCTTATGAATGCATGGATGATGAAGGCAGCCCTCTGCTACAGGGTATGGGAAGGATACTGGACATAAGCCGGGGAGGGGTCAAGATTGAGACACATGTCAAGATTGAACTGAGGAGTCTGGTGCTTATGAAAATCGGGTTTAAGGATGAAATTATTGATGTCAAAGGTGAGGTCGTCTACTGCAGGAAAGTAGAGTCAGCGATGTTTGAAAGCGGGGTCCGTTTCCTTGGGGTCAATGACAGATTGATCCAGATAATTGAAGGTGTAGGAAAGTCCTGATTGGATCCGAATCGAAGCGCAACTGAACGGGTCGGCAGATTTTTCGTCATAATGAAACAGTATCAGACGATTACGGTGATTTTTTTTGCAGTGATACTGACTGCTGTTACTGGTTTCGCCCAGAATACCCTTTCTGATCCATATGTGATTTTTCAGAAACATTATGATGCAATCGGAGGGCTGCAAAGGCTGAAGGCGATTAAGACCTTTTATTGTGAAGGTACAACCATTTACGATGGCCTTGAGGGCAGGTTTAAAGAGTGGGGAAAAAGATCGCTTAAGTATCGTTTGGAGGAAGATTATTCCGTAATCACCCAGGTGTCCGGAGATAATGGAAAGTTTTCCTGGCTCAGGGACACGAACGGTAAAATTCTGATCCAGCGGGACGAGGAGACCATCAAGAGAAGAGAGATCAGGAAGCTGCTGGAAGATTTTGAACACTTAGATCCTGATTCAGACAAGTTCTCCTTGGCCTTTGAATCCATTCAGAAGATCAATGAGACTGACTGCTATGTTGTCAAAATGGTCAATACGATAAACCGTGATGTGACATGGAATTATTTTGATTTAAAGACTTTCTACAAGGTGAAATCCGTTACAAGGCAGCCGGATATTTCAGTGCACTCCACCTTTTCCGATTACCGTGAGACAGACGGAGTCAAACATCCGTTTTATGAGGAGTCGATAATATTCCCCAGGGACAAGAGGGAAGTTGTCCGCTTGAGCTGTTTTCTCATCAATCCTGAGATTGATCCTTCCATTTTTGAGCCTCCTGAAAAAGATGTCCGGGATTTTCGATTCATATCTCCAGGTATGTCGGAACATATCCGGTTCCGCCTGAATGAAAATAATATATACCTGCCTGTCCGGATCAGGTCTGAAGAAAGGGTCTGGCTGCTCGACAGCGGGGCCTCGATGTCGGTAATTGACGCTGATTACGCTGAAAGCCTGGGCCTTGAGCATGAAGGAGGGATCAAGGGGTATGGCTTTGGTAATAATTTTGAACTGAGTTTTGTAACACTTCCTCCATTTCAGGTAAAGGGCGTTCAATTTGATCCGCAGAAGGTCTATTCCTTTAAAGGATTATCAGCCAATTTTCATGAACCGGATGTTGCCGGCATACTGGGTTATGATTTCCTGTCCAGGTTTGTTGTCAAAATCAATTATGCAATAAAGGAAATGTCTCTGTATGATCCTGACCGGTTTTATTATAACGGCCCTGGGAGAGTGATGGATGCCCCACTTAAAAATAAGACGTTCAGCGTGGTGATGACAGTGGACGGGACATACTCGGGGAAATGGAGCCTTGATCTGGGTGCATTCAACACTTCATTTCATTTTCCATTTGCATCTGAACATCATCTGCTTTTAAGAAAGGGGGTCGACCGGATCAGCGGCGGGATGGCTGATGAATATATGGAGCGAACCGTCCAGTTCAAGACCGCGGACCTGGGAGGATTTGTTGTTTATGATCCATTGATCAGTGTGCCGCTTGAAAAGGGAAAGGGGGTTGGTTCAGGCGGCGAGCTTGTCGGGACAATCGGAAATTCTCTGCTGCGCTATTTTGTAATCTATCTTGATTATAATCGTCAGCAGGTAATTTTTGAAAAGGGGGTCGATTTTGGCAGGAAATTTCCAAGAGACAAGAGCGGTCTTATCATAGGGCCAAATGAAAACGGCCTGCCGAGAATACTTTTTGTGGCTCCGGCTTCTCCGGCAGAGGCTGCAGGGTTTGTTGCAGGTGATGTCATCGACCGCATCAACGGGGTCGATGGGAAGAATTTTTCGGGAATAGTTTCCATATACGAATTACTCCGCAAAGAAGCAGGCGCCCGGTATACGTTTGAAGTGCATCGGAATGATGAAATTGTAAAGATTGATCTGGTGTTAAAGGATCTGTTTTAAGTTACTACATGACTATCTTTACATCCGGGTGCTTTTTCAGCGCAATGTAGATCGCGGTTCGTGTCTCTTCATTTGTTACCGTGACCTCAAGATTCAGGGAACAGTATTTGCCTCCACGGCTGATATTGGAAAATGAGACCCTGCGGTTTTCTTCATGGGGCACGCAGCCTGCAATGGCCTTTTCGATCCGTTCCCGGTCCGTGCCGATCACCTTGAATGTCCATTTGCACGGATACTCAAGTTCAAGTTTTTGATTGTCCTGATTCATGATTCAGGTATATATCATCCTGCGTTAGTGAACGGCAACCATTTTCAGTACCTTTAGTTATTTTCAGTTTATCTGGCTAATAAGGCGGCCCTTTACCCACAAATAATGTATTGGTAAAACCCCGAAGGGGTGGAGGCGTATAGCCGGTGTGCTTCAGTAACGGATAACCCAAGTATATCAGTCCTGAAGGGACGACGTTTTTTTTGGGGGGAATCGGCCACGGTAAGGCGTCGTCCCTTCAGGACGATCCCCTGTATGCACCCCATACCGGTGGCTGAAGCACACCGGCTATATGCCATTGCCCCTTTGGGGAATAAAATTATTCATGCAC
>DAOVYS010000145.1 GCA_030635485.1 Pseudomonadota bacterium
CCGGTGTGCTTTAAGCCACCGGTATAGGGTGCATATAGGGGATCGTCCTGAAGGGACGATGCATTCCCGTGGTCGGATCCCCCCCTCAAAACGTCGTCCCTTCAGGACTGATATATTTGGGTTATCCCGTTACCGGTGGCTAAAGCACACCGGCTATACGCCTCCACCCCTATCGGGGTTTTACCGATACAGTATTTATGGGTAAAGGGCAGGGTTAGGGGGCAGGGATCAAAAATCAGCCGCCAGGGGATATGAACCCAGCCATTCAAAATATGAGCAGACTTTCTGAAGATTTTTGCATCCTTCCTTGGTCATCTCTTCCTCCATATGACCGAGCATATCGATAAAAAAGAGATATTTCCCCGGCTCACCCTTGACCGGCCTTGATTCGATTTTTGTGAGATTAATTCCCTTGTCCGCCAAAATAGTAAGCGCGTCATTCAGTACACCCGGACGATCCAGCAGAGCAAGCAGGAGCGATGTCTTGTCCCTGCCGCTCCTTGACGGAGATTTACGGCCGATCAGCAGAAAACGGGTGATATTTCCGCTGTAATCCTCAACGCCCGAGGCAACTACCTGCAGATGGTATGTCTTGACGGCAAGTGAACTCGCAACTGCTGCCAGAGTATGGTCTTTGACCGCCATCTGAGCGGCAAGTCCGGTGCTGAAAACGCTCTGACATGGGATATTCGGAAGATTCTTCTTTAACCACTGCCGGCACTGAGCCAGGGGTTGGGAATGTGAGACCACGGTCTTGACATCTTCAATATCCCCGGAAAAATTCACCAGGTTGTGGCTGATTTTGAGATTCACCTCGCCGCAGACCTTTACCTTGTATTTCATGAACGAATCCAGTGCAGAGGTCACTGACCCTTCAATAGAATTCTCCACAGGAACCATTCCATACCGGACTCGGCCCCTTTCCACTTCCTCGAAAATGTCTTCAATGGTCTCCACCGGGCGGAAGATAGCCGAATGGCCGAAATATTTAACGCCGGCCAGGTGGGAAAATGTCGCTTCCGGACCCAGATATGCCACATCCACTTCCTTTTGAGAAAGGCGGCAGGTCGTAATCACTTCCTGAAATATGCTGACAAGCGACTGCTCTGGAAACTCTGAATTATTATTCTTCTTCAATCGGTCAAATATCTGTCTCTCACGCAAAGGGTCCCACTTTGCACGGTTTCCCTCGGCTTTCAGTTGACCAATCTCCCTGGCGCAATTGAGCCGTTCGTTTAACAACGCAAGAATCCGATTATCAATTGAATCGATCCTGTCCCGGACTTTTAAGAGTTTGTCAGAAGAAGGTTTATCGACTGCAGAGGCTGATTTTTTAGGTTGTTTACTTTTCTTGGAAGACATACCGACACCGATCGTTATGGATGGACACTTATTAACCATTAGAAAACATGATAACTTACGACAATTTGAGCCGGTTGAAAAGAAAAAAAGCAACTGCAACGTGAAACAGGCCACAATTTATTCTGACTTGAAATAAATCATATAATATTTTACTGTGACAAGGTCAGTCAGCGATTAACATAAACACAGATCGCACCTCATTCTCGCATTCTTATACTGAAATTTTACAAATGAACTGTTTCCTAATTTAAACTAAACTCGTTCTATCCGAACTAACCCAGATAAACTGGAAAAAATCAAGGTCCTGGATAAGTACCTTAACAGCAGAATGTAACTCTTTAAGAATACTCAATTTTTTCCATTTTCTGCCATAAATAACAAAAAAATAACAGCTAAGGTACTAAATCTATTGCCATGAAAGTTAAGAACTGGATTAACAAGAAACCGATAACCATTGCAAGAACCGCTCTACTTCAGGAGGCCATTGACTTAATGAAGCAGCACTCCATCCGTCATCTTCCGGTAATTGAGGAGGGACAACTTGTCGGTTTTATCACGGAAGCCGACATTAAACAGTTTTTCTTTCCTGCCATGGTGGAAGATATATCCGTTCACCAGGTAATGGTTGTGAAGCCTATTACCATCAGCGCAGATGCCAGTATCGAAAAGGCCGCCCGTTTGATTCATGAACACAAAATCGGCGGTCTGCCTGTTCTTGAAAATGGTAAACTTGTGGGAGTAATTACGGCCTCAGACCTCCTTTCCGCATTTATTCAGGTAATGGGCCTGCTCACAGCATCTTCTCGTATCGACGTGATAATAGGTAAAAATGGGCTTGAAGACGTTACCAGGATTATCAAGCTGCATGAGTGTGAAATTATCAGCGTGGCCAGTGAAAGCGACTCAGCGAATTCCAAAGTTTATTACTTCAGACTCGAAAAGTGTGATCTGGAACCGGTTGTCACCGCACTAAAACAGGCTGGACATCAAGTACTCTCGGTCATGGATTGAGCGTAATCTCATCTGTAAATGTTTGGCAGCGCTCCACAGGAAGGCGATCAGGCGGTCCAGCATACCCAAAGTATAGCTGATCAGCCTGCTCAGCTTCCTGTGGAGCGCTGCCAAACATTTACTTTTTTTATTTTTCGCTCAGACACTAAATACTAAACAGACGTTATGAAAACTTTTGAAGTAAACAAATCGTTTGACGATATCAATGCCAGGATCAGGGCTGGAGAGGCGGTAGTGGTTACGGCCGAGGAGATGGTCGAAATCGTACGCAAAAAGGGTGCGGTCAAAGCTGCCCGTAAGGTCGACGTGGTAACGACCGGCACCTTTTCACCCATGTGTTCTTCAGGGGCGATAATAAATTTCGGCCATTCCAATCCAACATTCCGGGCTTCCAAGGTCTGGTTCAACGATGTCCCTGCCTACGCCGGTCTTGCCGCCGTGGACGCCTATATAGGCGCTACCGAGCCAACAAAGGATGATCCGCTGAACAAGGTCTTTCCAGGTGAATTCCGTTACGGCGGAGGACATGTGATCGAGGATCTGGTTGCCGGAAAAAAGATAGTCCTTACTGCCGAATCATATGGCACGGACTGCTATCCTAATAGAAAAATCGAAAAAGAGGTCACTCTGGATGACCTGCCGTATGCCCTGCTGTTAAACCCGAGAAATGGGTATCAGAATTATAACTGTGCAATAAATTTGTCCGATCGGACAATTTACACATACATGAGCATTCTGAAATCCAATGGACGAAATGCCACCTATTGCAGTGCCGGAGAATTGAGCCCTCTTATGAACGATCCCCTGTACAGAACCATCGGGCTGGGCACCAGGATCTTCCTTGGAGGAAGCATTGGTTACATCACATGGCACGGCACCCAACACAACCCCGGGGTTGTACGATCCGACAATGGAACCCCTAGGAGGCCTGCAGGCACCATGATGGTCCAGGGCGACCTTAAACAGATGTCTTCCCGCTGGATCAAGGGAATCAGCATGCAGGGATACGGCAATACAATGGCTGTGGGACTCGGGGTTCCAATTCCTGTGCTGAACGAAGAGATGGCTGCATTTACAGGTGTTTCCGATTCGGATATCCATACCCAGGTTGTTGACTATTCTTATGATTATTCCCACGGAGTTACAAGAAACTACGGTGAAGTAAGCTACGCGGAACTGAAAAGCGGACAGATTGAGGTAAACGGAAAAACAGTTCTCACGGCTCCACTCTCAAGCGTAGTGAGAGCCCGTGAAATTGCCGAGACCCTGAAGAAATGGATTCTGGACGGCGATTTTCTTATCGAAAAGCCTGTAATATTATTTCCATCTGTTTAGGGTTAGGCTCTTAAACGACAAAATGTTGCTCAGATTTACAAACCGTCTGCTAGGCGTTGCGGGTTACGAGTTCGGTCTTTTCTTAACCTGCAACCCGTAATCCGTAATCCGTTACATTACCATGAAAGCCTCTTTTGAAAAAAAATTCGAGGCCTTAAAAGAAACGATCAGCTCATCGAGCGCTGTTGCCGTGGCCTTTTCCGGTGGAGTTGACAGTTCTCTTGTCCTCAAGGCGGCCGTGGATGCACTGGGCACCGGCAGGGTCCTGGCCCTTACCGCCTGTTCCAGGCTGCGAACCCGCAATGAAGAGAAACACGCCATCAAAATGGCCGAGGAAATCGGATGCCGGCTTGTCACCATTGATGTTGACCTCCTCTTATGGCGAAAATTCACGGATAACCCGCCTGATCGCTGTTATCACTGCAAACGCAGGATATATTCCCTGTTTCTGAAAACCATAGCTGATCAAGGCATCCCGGTCCTCTTGGACGGCACAAATAGCGACGACTTAAATAACGATGACCGGCCGGGCCTCCGTGCAATACGTGAACTGGGCATAAAGACCCCCCTGGCAAAAGCAGGATTCGCAAAGACGGATGTCCGCCATGTAAGCAGACAACAGGGCCTTAGCAACTGGAACCATCTCTCATCATCTTGTCTCGCAACCCGTATCCCCACAGGATCAACTATCTCTGAAACCAAGGTGGAAACAATTGCCGAATGCGAGAGGCTTTTGAATTCACTGGGTTTTTTCGGTTGTAGACTACGACTCTACAAAGACCACGCCAGGTTGGAACTGATCTCGGGGGATATTGAAAAATTTTCTAAACCAACCGTAAGAACAGATATCATGAATTATCTTTCAAGCCGGGGAACAAATAAAGTTTTTCTTGATCTTTCCGAGAGACCGGGTATCATTCTTTGTTAATCGTAACTTTGGAAATTTGTGAGATAGTGCGGGTTTTCGTTTGACATTCACATGACATATTAGTAAATCGTTTTAGACATTTTAACTACTACTATCCGTCTGGAAATGATATTTTCGGATGGACACCAATCAGGCGGACAAAAGGATAAAAAAATATCTTTTTTTAAACCAAGACTCACAATCATTCATCAGGAGGAGGAGTATGAACAAAGGCGAATTGGTTAACAGCATGGCAAAAGCTGGCGGAATCAGCAAGGCAGCAGCCGACAAGGCTCTTAATGGTCTGCTGGAGACAATTACGGATGCACTCAGTTCCGGTGACAAGGTGACACTGGTAGGTTTCGGCACTTTTTCCATAACAAACAGGTCCGCGCGTAAAGGCCGCAACCCCCAGACCGGCAAAGAGATTCAAATAAAGGCAAAAAAGGTCGCACGTTTTAAAGCAGGGAGCAACCTCGCTGACGCAGTTAACTAATGTTCGTCCAAAAATGGTATTTCCGGTTCTATTTTTTTAATAATTGATATTTCGCAAAAGAAATCCGGTATCGCTCTTCCGGATTTCTTTTTTTTAGGGTCGGGACGTGGCTCAGTCTGGTAGAGCACAGCGTTCGGGACGCTGGGGTCGGAGGTTCAAATCCTCTCGTCCCGACCATTTAATTTTTTATAACTATTACTAAATATTAACGCTCAACACCTATTTCAGGTGTTGAGCGTTTTTTTTTTGGAGGGGGCATATGGAGACCGGATTAACTGTTTTCTTTATTTTTGGAACGTTGAGTGCTATCAATAAAAAAGGATATAGTAAAAACTGGTAACCGTTCACCAGGGGTACGAACTTACGAAATTCGCAAGGTGTCCATATGGATCATCAGCCACTCTCCCCTTTCCTTACACTTGGCTTTATCCTTGTTGCAGGATATTTCGCCGGCAAACTGGCAAATTACTGCCGTCTTCCTCAGATCAGCGGTTATATTATAGTAGGGTTGATCCTCTCTCCCTCAATTACAGGAATCCTTGCCAAAGAAGACGTTGATACCATTTTTGGTTTTACCTCCGAAATGGCCCTGTCCATTATCGCCTATTCGATAGGAGGCAGCCTTAAAATGTCGCAGGTACGGGAACTGGGCAAAGAGATATTCTGGATAACTTTTGCACAGGGACTGGGCGCCTTTATCTGCACAATTTTGGCATTTTATACGGCATCGCATTTCCTTGCGCTACCTGAGAGCGTGGATGAAACACTCTTCATCTGCATGGCGCTTATTTTCGGAGGCATATCAGTTGCAACAGCCCCGGCAGCAACCA
The DNA here is from genome assembly GCA_030635485.1 of Pseudomonadota bacterium. Taxonomy (GTDB): domain Bacteria; phylum Desulfobacterota; class Desulfobulbia; order Desulfobulbales; family DAOVYS01; genus DAOVYS01. Next base: position 5,942 of record DAOVYS010000145.1, read on the forward strand.
TGGCAATTGTTCATGAATTAAGGGCCAAAGGCCCTCTGACCACGACCTTGCTTGGGGTTGTAGCATTAGATGACGCCTTAAGTGTTATCATCTTTTCAGGCGTCGTTACGATTGTAATGCACTTATCAGGAACTAATATTGCGGACAATTCCGTAATTTTTGACGGGTTGATGGAAATCGGCGGAGCTCTTTTAACAGGACTTCTGGCAGGACTCATCTTCAGTCATTTTTTTGCCTCATGGAAACGTCCCGAGTTAACCCTTATGCTCAGCATGGGTGCGATCTTTCTGGTCACTGGGCTATCACACCACTTTGCCTTTTCTTCGCTTCTTGCCAACATGACAATGGGATTTGTTGTCACAAACAGAGTGGCGCACGCTGATGATTTATTTCATCAACTGGATCTTATTGAGGAGACGATCTTCTGTCTTTTCTTTACACTTGCCGCCGCTCATTTTGACAGCAAAGTGTTTACAGCATCCGCCTCGCTTGGCGTCATCATTCTTACAGGCCGATTCATCGGCAAGCTTACCGGAACGTACTTAGGAGGCAAAGCTTCCAAAGCCCCCGTACAGGTAACCAGATTCCTGGGAATAACACTTCTGCCTCAGGCAGGCCTTTCTTTAGGATTAATATTCCTCGCCGAACCAATAGTTCCACCGGAAATCTTTGAATTATTGCTGAGTGCCATGCTCGCATCAATTATCCTGAATGAAATTATTTCACCCCCTCTGGTTAAATGGGTACTTTGCAAATCAGGGGAATGCAACCCGGACAGGTGAACCCG
>DAOVYS010000121.1 GCA_030635485.1 Pseudomonadota bacterium
GAACCCTGTTGGCAATTCTTGTCTACTTTCGTCAAGACTTCCTTTCTATGGGGAAATCTCTTGTAACCCGTTCAAAAAATGACAAAGTGGTTCTGTTCCACCGGAGAATGAGCGGGTTCATCTGTGTCGCCTGCCTGCCCGCAGTCCTGGCCGCACTTATGTTTGGGCATGCGGCTGAGACCTTTCTTCGCAATCCTTTAGTTGTTGCCGGCACCCTGTCAGGCGCAGGGCTTCTACTCCTTCTGGCCGAAAAAAGGGGGGCTCGAACCCGGGATCTCCATTCCATCTCTTTGACGGACGCAATAATAATCGGTTTATCTCAGGCCTTTGCCATAATCCCGGGCGTCTCCCGAAGCGGAATAACCATGACGGCCGGTCTGTTCAGGGGGCTTGACCGGCAGGCTGTGGCAAGATTTTCATTTCTCCTGTCAGCCCCTATTATTTTCGGGGCAGGTGTATACAATATTCCGGCCATCATAGGGCAGGGTCTTAAGCCTGATACATTTCCATTCTATCTGGCCGGTTTTGTCTCAGCGGCTGTTTCCGGGTACCTTTTTATTACATTTCTCTTAAAATTTATTCGGACCCGGTCTTTTAAGGTTTTTGCATATTACCGTTTTGTAGTGTCAGCTGCTGTGTTGCTGTTTATGTGGCTTTAGTTAAGAAATTAGGAATTAGAAATTACGAATTACGAATCTTTGTTGTCTTGCTCATAAGGTCATTATTCCATAACATTCGTAATTCCTAATTCATAATTCCTAATTTTCAAGGTGTGCATTATGAAAAAAAATGCGGGCATAAGGGATTTTTCTTTCTCCTTATTACTGTTTCTGTTTTTTGTTGCGGCATCGATTCCCGGGAGCGCGACAATCTCCTCCGGTCTGACGCTGGATGAACAAAACAGTATTTCTATTTACAAACAGTCTACGCCTGCGGTTGTGAACATAACCAGCATGGCCATTGAGTTTGACTTTTTTTTAAATGTGGTTCCAAAGGAGGGGTCGGGCTCAGGTGTGATTATTGATCCCAGGGGATATATTGTCACGAACAGCCATGTTGTAAAAAAAGCGCAGTCGCTGGAAGTGACTTTAGAGGACGGTACGAAACACCCGGCCTCCCTGGTGGGTATCGACGTTGACAGCGATCTTGCCGTGATTAAGATTGAGTCGAACCGTCATGAACTTACGGCCGTAACACTTGGAAATTCGGACGACTTGAAAGTCGGGCAGAAGGTGCTTGCAATCGGAAATCCATTTGGACTTCAGCAGACACTGACTACAGGTGTAATAAGTTCACTCGGACGATCTATCCGGGCGCCCAGCGGTATTGAGATTGAAGGCGTAATCCAGACGGATGCCTCTATTAATCCAGGGAATTCCGGAGGTCCCTTGCTTGATTCGGACGGCAAGATAATAGGGATTAACACGGCCATATTCAGCCCATCCGGCAAATCCGGCGGCAGTGTGGGCATAGGCTTTGCCATTCCCTCAAATACTGTTCGTAAAGTTGTACCCCAGCTTATAACCAAAGGTTATGTATCGCATCCATGGGTCGGCACGAGTTTCCGTACACTCACTCCCGGTCTGGGCAAGGCACTGGGCTTTCCCGTGGAAAGAGGCGCCATCATAGTCATGGTAGCGCCCAACAGTCCGGCCCAACGGTACGGCCTGCGTGGGGGTAACCGCCGGATACGCCTGGGCAACATGCTCATAGTTGTCGGCGGGGACCTTGTTGTAGGTCTGGATGATGTGCCCATCCATTCCGCGGATGATATAGTCCGGCACATCAGGTCCAAGGATCCGGGTGATCGAATACTGGTCACTTTCTATCGTGGCCGCAAAAAGATGTCGCTCTTTCTGGTCCTTGGGGAGAGGCCAAGGGCAAGTTAGTGGGTAAATATTCGGTTAACCCATCTCGTGATATTTAACTGTGTAGGGTGTGCATCGCGCACCTTTATCGTTGATTGGCTCCTAAAATGGTGCGCATTGCGCACCCTACTCAACTATTCAATCTTCATCCACTCAACGAGGTCTCTTTTATGCCGGTATACGAATATGAGCACGTGGACAAACCTTGTTCTCTTGGCGTTAAATTTGAATACACACAGTCTATGAGTAGTGATAAGCTGACGGAATGTCCAAATTGCGGTGGAAAGATCAAAAGGATCATCTCCCTGGTCGCGGTCAGCGCCCATAAGGGTAATGCTGATTTGAAAAATATGGGATTTACGAAACTCGTGAGAAGGGACAAGGGAATTTATGAGAATGTGACCGCAACGGGCAATGAAAGCCGCATCTGGGATGCATCCAAACCGGAGACCATGCCGGATATCAGGTCAAAGATCGAAGACTGATGGCTTCATAAAAAATCATGAGATGGCTAAGTAAAAATTACTACGACGCAGTAGATCGGATTGCTATACCCTTTGGGTACTTTTTACGACGCCATCAGTGATTAATTCCGCCACTGGTGGGTCGGAGGTAAATTTTTTGCGTATCATGATTGTCGGCGCAGGTCAGGTCGGGTATTTTCTGAGCGAGAAGCTCTCTGTGGAAGGCCATGACGTGACCCTGGTTGACCGGGACAAGAGCACACTCCGCCGTCTGGAACGGGATCTTAATATCCTGACTGTGCATGGAAGCGGTGCTTCGTCAAAAATATTGGAACAAGGCGGGATTGATGAGACTGATTTGTTCATTGCCGTGACCGACAGCGATGAGGTCAACCTGATCGCCTGCATTATTTCCAAGCAATTCAACGTCAAGACCCGAATTGCCAGGGTGCGTAACGAAGAATTCTTCTGGAAGGGCTCTGCCCTGAGCAGACAGCTTTTTGGAATTGATCTCCTGATCAGTCCGGATCTGGCAATGAGCGATGAAATCGTCCGGTTGAGCACTAGGCCGGAGGCGTTTGAAATAGCTGAATTTGCCGACGGACAGGTCGTGCTTCTCGGTTATGTGGTCAATAAAGACAATCCCTGTATCAACCAGTCGCTTTATAAGCTTAAAGGGTTGCGGGGCGTCATAGTTGCAATCATCCGGGACAACGCCACGATCATCCCCCGCGGGGACGATGTCATCGAAGTGGACGATAAAATTTACATCGTTGTACGCAAAAGAGATGTCCTGGCGGTTGAAAGAAGATTTAACCTGACCAATCACACACTAAAAAACGTGTTCATTATCGGCGGCGGCGCCATTGCCTTTCTTGTAGCACGCCGGCTGGAGAGAAACCGGATAGATGTACGTCTGATCGAAAGGGACCCGGCCAGATGCGAATACCTGACGGAACACCTGGATAAAACCATTGTGCTGAACTGTGACGGTCTGGAGGCAAACGCCCTGATGGAAGAAGGCATTGGCCGGGCTGATCTTGTGGTCTCAGTAACAAACACGGACAGCACAAATATCCTTTCCAGCCTTTTGGCCAAGCATCACGGCGCCAAGAGATGCATCACTCATCTGGCAAGTCCCGACTTCATTCCAATGCTCGATAAACTAAGCATTGATGTGGCATTAAGCCCCAGGCAAATTGCCGCCAACATGATACTTCGCTATGTCCGCGCAGGCGGCGCAAGTGTCTCGGCGGCAACACTATTGAGCGGCAATGCGGAAGTAATTGAGGTAAAAGTCCCTGACACTGAACAATTCAGAGACAAAAAACTCAAAGATATCGCTTTTCCGACAGGATCCATCCTGGGGGCCATAGTACGTTACGGCCGTGTAATTATTCCATCCGGCGAAACACGCCTGGACCCTTATGATACGCTTGTGATCTTTTTCGTTGAGGACGCGATGCAGACCGTGGAGCGGTTTTTTCAAAGCAAGGCTTAAAAATAACTTCACATTTTGATGCACCGATCCATCCCGCATGGCTGCGTTGCTCGTCGGTTAAATAGCGCTGCTATTCGCCCTCCTCGCGCCTTGCCATACGGGCGCCTCAACACCTGAAAATGTAAATTTATTTTTGAGCGAATCCTTAGGATAATTTATGCGGACCGGCGGCGTTCTTAACATACTCGGCAAGCTCCTGATCCTTCTCTCGCTTTTTCTGCTCACCCCTATTCCTTTCAGCATCTACTTCGGGGACGGGATGTCCAGGATTTTCATCTTCAGTGCCTTTCTCGGTTTCTTGGTGGGCGGTTCATTAATAATCGCCTTTTTGCCGGACAAGGAGCTGGGGTATCGGGACGGTTTCGCAGTAGTGGTGCTGAGCTGGCTGGGTCTGGCCTTTCTGGGCGCTCTTCCCTATTATTTTTCAGGGCATATGAATTCCATTGTGGACTGCTATTTTGAATCCATGTCCGGATTCACCACTACCGGTTCCACGATTCTCGCTCAAGTGGAAATACTGCCCAAAAGTCTGTTGTTCTGGCGTGCCGTCACTCACTGGCTCGGAGGCATGGGGATAATCGTCCTCTCCCTGGCTGTTTTGCCTCTCCTCGGTGTCGGCGGCATGCAGCTTTTTCAGGCCGAGATGCCCGGTCCCACAAAGGACAGGCTTGCCCCCAGAATGCAGGACACTGCCCGGATTCTCTGGGGAGTCTATGTGCTTTTCACCCTTGTAGAGACCTTTTTGCTCATGCTGGGCGGTCTTGATTTATACGATGCCCTCTGCCATGCCTTTGCCACACTGGCCACGGGCGGGTTTTCCACCCACTCCGCCAGTGTGGGATACTTTAATTCCACCTATGTCGAGGTTGTTGTTATCCTGTTCATGTTTATTGCCGGAACCAATTTTTCCCTCCATTATCAAAGCGTGCTTAACAAACGCCCGTCTGCGTATTGGCGAAACGAAGAATTTCGTTATTATTCCAAGCTGTGCTGTTTTGCCGTCGGAGTCATAGTGATTGCGAATCTGTTTCATCACACCTGTGACAGTTTCGGCGAGACCTTAAGAACCGCCTTTTTTCAGGTTGTATCCATTATAACGACCACAGGCTTTGGGACAGCTGACTTTGACCAGTGGCCGCCTGTCTGCAAGGTGCTTCTCGTGTCGCTTATGTTTGTGGGCGGATGCGCAGGTTCCACAGGCGGGGGAATCAAGGTTTTTCGTATCATACTGTTCCTGAAATATTCGAGGCTGCAACTGAGGCACCTCGTCCACACAAGGGCCGTAGGTACGATCAAAATCGACAATGTCAAGGTGCCGAATGAAGTAAAAATCGGTATTCTTGGTTTTTTTTCTCTATATATTGCCGTGCTGGTTACGGCCACCCTGATTGTTACGGCCACGGGCGTGGATATTGTGACCGGAACAACATCCGTGATTGCCACATTGAACAACATCGGCCCAGGCCTGCATCTGGTTGGACCGGCCCAAAATTTCGGAGATCTCCCTGGACTGGCCAAGTGCGTTCTGATCTTCTGCATGCTTGCAGGCAGACTTGAACTCTATACCGTGGCCGTGCTTATGACGCCTGATTTCTGGAAAATGGCCAGGAAACCCGTGTTTCGTAGCTATTTTTACCCTGTTAAAAAGATCGAGTCTAAAATTCATGCGTAACTGATCACTTATTCTACTTTTTCCCAAACTGATAAATAATGAAATCTGATGAAATCCAATACGATGTTCTGGTGATCGGGGCCGGCCATGCCGGGTGCGAGGCTGCCCTGGCCGCGGCCCGCATGGGATGTAAGACCGTTATCACGACAATAAACGCTGACGGGATCGGCGCTATGTCATGCAATCCTGCTGTGGGCGGCCTGGCAAAGGGGCATCTTGTCAAGGAGATCGACGCCCTTGGCGGTGAAATGGCCAAAAACATCGATGCAACCGCCATTCAGTTCCGTCGTCTGAACACTAGTAAAGGACCGGCTGTCTGGTCGTCTCGTGCCCAGGCAGATCGACTGCTCTACCGGCTGCGCATGAAAGAGGTCCTGGAAAATCAGAAAGGGCTGGACATTAAACAGACCGTGGCGGACCGTCTTCTTGTGGAAAACGGACGTGTGGTCGGAATCGTCACATCACTCGAAGAAACAATAAAGAGCAGGAGCGTGGTTATTGCAGCAGGGACTTTTTTAAACGGCATAATCCACATTGGTTTAAAAAACTTTTCAGCCGGCAGGATGGGCGACTCCCCTTCGGTCAAGCTTTCGGAGCATTTAAAAGAACTGGGGTTTGATATGGGCCGGATGAAGACCGGCACCACACCGCGATTAAACGGGAACACGATCGATTATTCCGAACTCGACGCCCAGTACAGCGACGATCCGCCCAATCTTTTTTCATTTTCAAGCTCAGGCGGGGCAAAGCAGCCCCAACGTCCCTGCTATATCACGTACACAAATCCACAGACCCACGAAATTATAAAATCAGGAATCGACCGCTCCCCGATGTTTACCGGAATTATTGAAGGTGTGGGAGCGCGCTATTGTCCTTCCATTGAAGATAAGGTCGTCCGTTTCCCGGATAAGGAGCGGCACCAGATATTTCTGGAACCGGAAGGGCTGAACACGGTTGAGGTCTATCCAAACGGGGTGCCGACAAGCCTTCCCGTGGATATTCAGATCGAAATGCTGAGGAGCATAAAGGGGCTGGAACAGGTGAAGATAATCCGGCCCGGATATGCCATTGAGTATGATTATGTAAACCCCCTGGAACTGCGGCCCTCCCTGGAGACAAAAAAGGTAAGAGGACTTTTTCTGGCCGGTCAGATCAACGGTACGTCAGGATATGAGGAGGCGGCGGCGCAAGGGTTTATTGCAGCCGTAAATGCCGTCAAATACGTTCGTGATGAAGAACCGCTTATCCTGAGCCGTTCCCAGGCATACATCGGGGTCTTGATTGATGATCTGGTGACAAGAGGGACAAAGGAGCCCTACCGGCTTTTCACGTCCAGGGCCGAATACCGGCTTCTCCTGCGGGAGGATAATGCTGATCTGAGGCTTCGGGATATCGGCCGGGATCTTGGACTCGTAGATAGGGAAACCTATGACGTCTTTAAAAAGAAACGGGATGATATTGACCAGGGCATAGATCGGCTTAACAAAACAATGGTCAGGCCCACCCCTGAGATCAACTCCAGGCTCGAGGCATCAGGGAGTGCGCCGCTTAAGCAGGCTGTTGCCCTGGCAGATCTGCTGCGCAGGCCGGAAATTAAATTGCATCATCTCGCAGCCCTGATCGGCAAGGATCTTGAGATTCAACCCGAGGTAACACGGGAAGTCGAGCTCCAGGTAAAATACGAGGGTTATATAAAAAGGCAGAATGAGCAGGTGGAGAGATTCAAACGGCTTGAGACCGTGGCCTTGCCCGAGGAATTGAAATATGAAGAAATGGCAGGGCTCTCAACAGAGATCGTGGAAAAGCTCTCCCAAATCAGGCCCGGATCCCTGGGCCAGGCCTCCCGCATATCAGGAGTCACTCCCGCCGCAATCTCGGTGCTTCAGGTTCATTTGAAAAAGGCTGGGCTTCTTTGAAAAAATTTCAATTCTCCTTTCCCTTCTTTCAACAGCATTCAGTGAGACAAGGGGACCGCGACAAAGGGCGTAATGAGTAAAAAACTGGCCTGTTAATCGTTTTTGTATTATGGTAATAGACAAACGATTATTTTAATTATTTTTTCTGCTCAAAGAGAAATATCAGTGAAATTTGTAAACCGGGAAAAAGAACTGGCCTTACTTGAATCAGAGTACGCACAAGAGAGATTTTCTTTTACCGTTCTCTACGGCAGGAGGCGTGTTGGTAAAACAAGGCTGATCCGTGAATTTATCCAGGGCAAGAATGCCATATACTTTCTGGCAGATACGCAGACAGAAAAACTCAATCTGGAAGCATTTTGCAGTAACGCATCAGAGATGCTGGACGATCCTCTGCTTAATCAGGTTGTTTTTAAAGACTGGTCATCGATTATCAGATACATTTGTGAGCGGAGTGACAAAGATCAAAAACTGATTATAGCAATTGACGAATTCCAGTATCTTGCC
>DAOVYS010000008.1 GCA_030635485.1 Pseudomonadota bacterium
CGATCCCCGATCCCCGATCCCCGATCCCCGATCCCCGATCCCCGATCCCCGATCCCCGATAATTATAGCACAGGACAAAAAAATTTCAGGTGTAAATAATATGATTCACACGCTTTTTACAAACTCATCATTTTTTTCGAGTCTCGTCAGACTCTCTTCAACCAAATTCCGCAGGCACGGGAAAGGCGAGCCTTGACGCATCTGAAGAAGCCGATTGAGCGACTCGGCAGCCGGTTTGATATAAGGGGCAAAGAACGATTTTTTTCTTTTTTGTGAAAGAAAGGAAAAAGCGCCAAGTATCTGAAGATTCCTCTGAAGTGCTAGAAAGTAGTATCCTTTACAAAACCGGTCAGAATCAACCGGAATATATTTTTCAAGCAAGAAGAGATAATAAGAAAGCAGATCGGATTGAAATTCAATGGAAAGTGATGCGTACGGATCTATCAGGAGTGATGCGAGATCATAACCAAGCGGGCCGAGACGCGCGCCCTGAAAATCGATAATCCTGATTCTTCCTTCATGCACCATGAGATTCCTTGACTGAAAGTCTCTGTGCAGGATAAAATCGGACGGTTCCTGCGCGACCCGGTCAGCCAGATAATGAAATTCTCCTTTGAGATCGCGTGAGCGGTCATCTCCACCCAAAAACTCCTGCCAGTACTCCCGAAAAAAATAGCCTGATTCCCTGTCAAGCATCACGTTCCTGTCGTATCGGGCGGTGTCCCAACACCAGCGTGTATCAAAACCCTCTTTGGCCACTACCTGAAGGCGTACAAGTGAGCGGAGAGCCTCCTGATAATATTTGACGACATCAGGGGATAAACCTGATGTCGTCACAAGATCATGGAGCTTGAAATTGCCGAGATCCTCAAAAAGCAGAATCCCTGATGATTCCTCAAAGGCAAAGATTTCCGGAACCGGGACGCCCTGCGAATAAAGATGGGTCCCTATCCCGTGGCAGGCCCGAGCCTCCGCCATACCGGCAGGGTCCTCCAAGGGCAGGACCGCCAGAATACAAGCCCCGAGTTCGTGAGACACCCTGAAAAATCGCCTTTGGGAGCCGTCTCCGGAAACGGGGTCTGCCTGCCAGCCGGGGAATGTCTTGAAATCACTCCCTCTCAGCAGTTCAAAAACGGCACTGATCTGTTCCGATGACAACATGGTCTTGCCCGTAGTAATCAGGGCAGACACGCAGGTCTGCCCCTACCTTCTGCACCCCTTGAAACTCACAACCTGCAAACCCGCACAACCTGCAACGCCTATACGACTATAGTATCACTTAATACGGCCCCGGATTCCACCTCCGCTCCGTCCCATACGACAACGCGGGTCAGGGTGGCGTTGTTTCCTATCTTTGCCCCCGGCCCGATTGAGACCCAGCCATTCAGTCGGACATCCGGGCCCATGATTGCGTCAGGACTTATAAAAAACGGATTACGTGTAACGGATTCCTCGATTTTCAGATTACATTTCTTATCGGTTAACAGAGCAGCGTGAAGATCGAGGTAGTCGGCCGGAGTTCCTATGTCTGTCCAGAAATGGTCCTTTACCACAAAACCCTGGACTGTCTGGTCTCTGAGAATGAGTTCCCGGTAACAATCAATAATATTATAAAAGGAATTGACCGGTATCTGATCGAGAATCTCCGGATTTATTACATGAATTCCGGTAAAGGCAAGTTTTTTTAGCCCATCTGAGTCTCTATGTTGTCCAACACCCTTCCGCGGCAGAGGCCCGAAACCCAAAATCCGCCCCTCTTTGGTCACTGAAACGTTGTTAAACCTGGGAGAGTCATGAAGGACCAGGGTAACCGGATGGCCCGAGACAATATGATGCTCATACACCCGCGCATAATCGATATTATGACAGATATCACCGTTTGTGACCAGCACGGGCGCATCACCGAAACAATGCCTGGCCATACGAAGTCCGCCCCCGGTTCCCAGTTCCCTCTCTTCCATTTGCACTCTGACGCCTGTTTCATGGCGTAAAAAATCTGCAATCTGATCGCGCAAATGAAAGGCGTTGACCACGATCGAACCGGCGTTCCGGCTATCACCTGTTTCCGTAGATGGAAATGGCTGACAAAGCTGTCTTATAATCAAGGCGAGAAGCGGCCGGCCAAGAACCGGAAAAAGAGGCTTGGGACGCACCAGAGAATAGGGCCTGAGCCGAGTGCCCAGACCGGCTGCCAGGATCATGGCATTAATGGAAATCATCGGAGAAAAATTATAAAATTTAAGGTACTAAAATTCCAGATCTCCATCCGGGAGTTCCTGGATTCCGACTACAACAATTCCTGCTTTGTCAGCCCGCCTTTTCACCTCTTTTCCGTCAAACAAGAGCGCATGTCCGGTCTCCACGGCAAGGACTTTTGCCTTGACCGATGCCATACTGTCGATCGTATCGGTTCCAATGGCCGGCAGATCGAAACGAAAATCCTGGCCAGGCTTTTTCACCTTAACCACCACGGCCTTTTCACGCCCCAGAGCCCCGCCCCGTTTAATAGCGGCATCAGTACCTTCAATCGCCTCAATCGCCAGCACAGTCCGATCCCTCACAACTACACACTGGCCGATGTCCATCTCGCCGATCCTGCGTGCAATCCGCCAACCGAATCTGATGTCGTCAATCTGGGAAGCGGAAGGAGACTTTCTTGTCAGAATCCCTTTTGGGAAGAGAAGCTCTTTTAAATAAAGCGTGGATTCGACAACCTTGATTCCCTCTTTCTCCAGTTCACCTGCAATGGCCCGGAGAATGGCGTCATCCTGCCTGACATCGATCTTGTTCCAGAGTGAGAGACCCCTTAAATCCGGCAGGATATCATAAAAAATCCTTGTCTTGGTGATAGTGCCCAGAAAGACCGTGCGTCTGACATCCTCATTCCTGAAAAACTTGATGATTTTGCCGAGCTGCCCAAGTTTTATCCAACAGAAACGGTCGGCCACCTCTTCAAGATCAGGCCTTGATTCACCTTTATGGGCCGCAATGACGACCTGATGACCCTCTTCTCTGGCCGCCCTGGCAAATAGCAGGGGAAACTGGCCTCCTCCGGCAATGATGCCGATCTTTTCATTCATCTCCAACCGTTCTCACTACACCGCGTTTTGAACGCTTAAAAAAATCAACAAGCTTTTCAACAAGCTCATTACCGGGATTCTCTGCAATAGCCTTTGAAAGCGCCTCCTGCAAAAGAAGTCCTTTGGCCCTGAAGATAATTCGAAACGCCTTATTCAGCCCCTTGATTGTCTCCTCATCGATCCCGCAGCGCTTGAGCCCGATGCTGTTTATACGCGTAACACGCATCCCGGACCTGGTCCCGGCAAGGATAACAAATGGAGGCACATCCTGATTTATCCCTGAAAGCCCGCCGATAAATGCATGGGCGCCTATCCTGATGAATTGCTGAACAGCGACAAGTCCACCCATGGTAACATGATCTTCAACCTCAACATGCCCGCCTAAGGTAGCGGCATTTGCCATGATAACATGATCACCGATGATGCAGTCGTGAGCTATATGGACATAGGCCATGAAGAGATTCTTACTGCCCACGGTCGTGACCTCGTGGCCGGAAAGCGTCCCTCTGTGCATGGAGACATATTCACGTATCCAATTATCATCACCTATCACAAGTCTGGTATCTTCACCATTGTACTTGATATCCTGAGGAGGAGCTCCGATTGCTGAAAACGGTCCTATCCTGTTCCTCCGACCAATGGTTGTGGTCCCGGAAATGACCGTATGAGGGAGTATCTCGGTGTCGGCTCCGATCTTCACACCATTTTCTATCACCACATAAGGTCCCACTGAAACCGAAGTATCCAGCTCAGCCCCCTTATCAATTATCGCTGTTGGATCTATTTTCATATTGATTGATGCACAAGTTTCCGGGTTGCTATATCTTGATGAATTTGCAGAAAATTAGTAAATATTCGGCCACCCCATCTACATAAAAACAACGTCTTATGTAGGTCGGGTTAGGCTTCGCTAACCCCGAAAAAGGGCGGGTTTGGAACCCGCCCCTACAATTGATTTTATTAGGGAAAGGGTTGGCCGAATATTTACCCTACAGCGCTAGGGTTGCCATCAACTGTGACTCAGCCACAAGCTTTTCATCCACAAATGCCTTTCCTTCGAGTTTGATAATTTTGCCTTTTGTCTTGAGAATTGTCAGTTCAAAAATCAGTTGATCTCCAGGCGTGACAGGCCGGCGGAACCTGGCTCGGTCCACGCCTGCAAAATAAAAAATTCTCTCAGCCCCGACCTTTTCAGGAAAGGAAAGTATGCCCAGAATACCGCCGATCTGGGCCATGCCTTCTAATATGAGTACACCGGGCATGACCGGCTGACCCGGGAAATGTCCTTGAAAATAGGGCTCATTCATTGAGACGTTTTTGAGTCCCACGATCTTGACCCCGAGTTCAATCTCCAGAATGCGGTCCACCATTACGAACGGATAACGATGTGGAAGCAATTTAAAAATTTCGTTAATATCCAGTTTTTCCGGAGCAGTATTCATATAATCCTCACAAGCCGAATATTTACCCTGATCACGGCCCTTTTCTTTTTTTCAACATCATCCGACAAATCCAACCGGAATCACTTATCTTCATGTTCTTCAGAGACATGACCGGCAGTAAAAATTTCAGCAACCTTTTTTTTGAGATTCCTTATATCGCGGACCAGATCCGGCAGCATGGAAAATGCGTTTGACGCACGCAACCACTGTTTGTGCGGCATGGCAGGGAAACCGGAAACTATGACGCCATCTTCAACATCCTGCACAATACCTGTTTTCCCAGCCGCCATCACTCTGTTTCCGACCCGAGTCTGATCCGCCACACCGGTCTGGCCTCCCAACATAACACCTCTACCCAAAATCGAGCTGCCTGCAAGACCGACCTGACCGGCCAGCAGGGATCCCTCCCCCACAGTTACGTTGTGGGCTATATGGACCAGATTGTCTATTTTAACCCCCTGCTTAATCCACGTCTTGCCGAAAGTGGCCCGGTCCACACTGACGTTTGAGCCTATCTCAACATCGTCATCGATCTGAACGATTCCAACATGAGGACGCTTCACGTGGCGGCCATGTTTATCGGTCGCGTAACCAAAACCGTCACTGCCGATCACCGTACCGCTGTGGATAATAACGCGCGATCCGATCCTGCAGCCATTCGTGATTGTAACATTGAAATGGAGAATAGAGTCCTCGCCGATCTGAACATCATCACCGATCACTGTTCCAGGGTTAATTACGACCCTTTTCCCAAGCAAGACCCTGTCGCCCAACACCGCCATGGGTCCGATTGTGACCTCATCAGGCAGACTACAGTCCGAACCCACGTGTGCGGAAGGACTTATTCCCTCTGCAACAAAGGGTTTCATCTGAAAATAATTGTGTATGACCGCAGCCGCCCAATTTGGATCATGGACCATGATAACCGGCTTGTCCGCTTGTTCCAGCCCAGTCGGCACAATAACCGCGGAAGCCCCTGTCGTGGCTATCTGCGCGGAACGTTTAGGGCTTGTCACAAAGGTAACCTCACCCCTGGTTGCGGAATCGATATCCGACAAACCATGTATCAAGAGATTCGGATCGCCCTCAAAGGTTCCTTCGACCATTTCAGCGAGTTCTTTTAATGTTCTGGACTTATTCTCCATTGGTCTCACTGAAGCTTGAGGTACAAAGGGAGCAAAAAAACGGGCCGATTCCCTGAGAGGAAAACAACAGCCCGTTTTTATACAATAAAAGTTGCACAGGATGCAACAAAAAATGGTGCGATTTGTCAAAAAATAAATCTAAATGCGCTCTTCCCTGCGTACCGGCCTGCAGCCCCGAGTTCATCTTCAATTCTCAACAACTGGTTGTATTTGGCAACCCTGTCGGTTCTGGATGGTGCCCCTGTCTTGATCTGGCCCGTATTTAACGCAACGCTCAGATCCGCGATCATTGTATCTTCGGTCTCACCGGAGCGGTGAGAGATTATAGAGGTGAATCCGGCGCGATGAGCCATTTCCACGGCATCGATAGTCTCAGTCACCGTACCAATCTGATTCAGTTTAATCAGAATGGAGTTGGCGGACTTTTCCTTGATCCCCTTTGCCAGTATCTTGGTATTGGTGACAAAGATATCATCGCCTACCAACTGAATCTTATCTCCAAGAACAGCTGTCATTTTATTCCACCCTTTCCAGTCACCCTCGGCCAGTCCGTCCTCAATAGAGATCAACGGATATTTCTTGACCCAATTCTGATAAAAGGCGATCATTTCGTCCACGGATTTTTTCGGCTTCTTTTCCGCGGAAAGAACGTAACATTTCTCTTTTGCGTTATATATCTCACTTGCAGCCACATCCAGACCAATGCAAAGGTCTTCACCAGGTTTGTATCCCGCCTTTACAATCGCCTCAAGGAGCGATTCCATGGCCTCTTCATTTGAACTCAGGTTAGGGGCAAAACCACCCTCATCGCCAACTGCTGTCTGATGTCCGGCCTTTTTCAGCACGGCCTTTAAGCTGTGAAAGGTCTCAACGCCCATTCTCAAGGCCTCGGCAAACGATTTAGCGCCCACGGGAAGGACCATGAATTCCTGTATATCGACATTGTTGTCGGCATGTGCACCTCCGTTCAATACGTTCATCATAGGAACCGGCAGAATTTTGGCGTTGACACCGCCCAGATATGCAAAAAACGGCAGATCCAGCTCATCCGCCGATGCCCTGGCCACTGCCATGGAAACGCCCAGGATTGCATTGGCGCCCAATTTTTTCTTGTTTTCAGTGCCGTCAAGGTTCAACATTGTCTGGTCGATTATGACCTGCTGGGTTGACTCAAGTCCCACCACGCTGGAGGCAATCTTTTCGTTTACATTGGAAACAGCCTTCCGGACCCCCTTTCCCATATACCGTTTTTTGACCTTATCCCTCAATTCAAGGGCTTCTCTCTTGCCTGTGGAGGCGCCGGAGGGAACCAGTGACCTGCCTATGGCTCCGGTGTCAAGATAGACCTCAACCTCAACTGTAGGGTTTCCCCGCGAATCAAGAACTTCTCTTCCCAAAACACCGACTATCTCACCCATTTGACTTCTCCTATTCCTGATGTTGACAATTTTTTTAAAAAACGTTTCTAATGATTAAATTCGTTGTTCACTGTTTTCATTAGTCACTAGTCAATGTCCCCTAATTGACCACGCTTCCCATCTTGAATATCGGCAGGTACATGGAGACGACCAGCGTACCGATCATTCCTCCAAGAAAGACCATCATAAAAGGTTCGATCATTGCCGTCATATTTTCAACGGCCTGGTCAACCTCTTCGTCATAGAAATCCGCGATTTTTTCAAGCATCGTGTCCAGCGCGCCCGTGGATTCACCGACATTGATCATCTGAACCACCATAGTTGGGAAAACCCCGGTCTCCTCCAGAGGCTCGGCAATGGTTCGCCCTTCGGAAATAGCGTCGGCCACGCGAAAAATCGAGATTTCGATAATCTTATTGCCTGCGGTACGTCCAACCACATTCAACGCTTCCAGAATAGGCACACCACTCTGCAGCATAGTGCTCAGCGTCCTTGAAAATTTTGCAACCGCGACTTTCCTTATCAGGGGGCCGAATACAGGTAATTTCAAAAAAAGTGCATCGCCTTTGATACGCCCTTTTTCCGTTGCATATATCTTCTTGAACACAAAAATAACAAATCCCACTCCCATGACCATGAATATAAAATTATGTTTAACAAGATTGCTCATATCCACAACCATCTGAGTGAGTGCAGGCAGTGATGCTCCGAAATCGGCAAACATGCTGTCAAAGACCGGAACGACAAATATGAGAATAACCGCAAGAATTACTATGGAGATGCAGAGACAGATAAAAGGATAGGTCAGAGCGCCTTTGACCTTTTTCTTGAGCACCATGGCCTTTTCCATGAATGTTGCCAGTCGATTCAAAATCGTGTCAAGAATACCTCCCACCTCTCCTGCATCAATCATATTGCAGTAGAGGTTGTCAAAAATTTTTGGATGCTTTTTCATGGCATCGGCAAATGTGGCGCCGGCCTCAACATCCATCCTGACCTCAACCAGGACCTTCTTAAAGGTGATATTTTCCTGCTGGTCTCCGAGGATCTCCAGACTTTGTACAAGAGGCAGACCTGCATCAATCATAGTCGAAAGCTGCCTGGTAAAAACCACCACATCTTTTGTCGTAACCTTTGGCTGAAAAAACGGAATATTTGCAAATATGTCCTTTGGAGCCTCCTTTACCAGGGAAGGCGTGATTCTCATCTTCTTCAAATGGCCGTGGACCGCCGCCTCGTTCGGCATATCCATCTTTCCCTTTCGCTTTTCACCGTATGAATTCTTTCCTTTCCAGATATAGAGCGGCATTACCAGAACTCCTTATGAAGCAGATTTATTACGATGGAAATATATGTGGACTCCGCTTAAGACCAGAAAACACCACGTAACTTCTCAATAAGTGATGGCAAAACTACTGGATTCCCGCTAAAAACATACGGGAATGACGGACTTAAAGCTTGGATTGTCATTCCAGCATGCAGTTAGCGGGAATCCAGTTAAGGTATATTTCAATTTTCTTGCCACCACTTGAACAGACTAGACAATCCAAGCTCCGTGCCTGATTTGGAGCGCATGACAACCAGACAATTTCACGAACAGAATCATATTACGATGATATATCAATATCCTTTAAAAAACAATAGGCTGTAATCTAAATTGAATGATTTTATTCAAAACCGAAGAATCGTCCAAGTAAGGAAACCAGAAATGTTTTTTGTTGACAACGAGACGCTTTTCATTTAAAAAGATCTGTTTTTATTTATGATTCCATCATTCACGGGAAATACCGATATCACTATTAACGATTACAAGCCAAATGGTCGTGATTTGGATGTAGACTTTAATTTGGGAGGATCCAAGTATGGCGAAAGCTAAGAAAAAACAGATCAGTGAAGACACGCTGCAGGCGGCAAAAGAGAAATTCGCAAGTGGTTATTTCAAACCTGTTGTTGAAAAATGTGAAGGATGTGACAGGACTGTTGCCTTTGGCGATGCAACATATTGCGGCACATACGCTTTCCCGGACACAAAATGGAAAGCGGGAATCTGCAATTTTGCAAGTCATGTAAAACCTGAAATCTCGACCTCAAAGGTCAAGATCAACCCGCTCAAGGCATCCAAAAGGGCAATGGCCGGAAGAAAATAAAATATATGCGCCTGAGCCGTTCGACTTCAGGCGCATAGTAAATATTCGGCGTGATGCCGGAAAATAGCTAGAACCACAAAATTGTAAATATTTGGCAGCGCATATATCAACTTCCCATCGATTTCAGACAGTCAAATCAACCGGTGTGCCTCCGAGTTCTCTGATCCGATCGTCAATCATAGACAAGGCCTTATCAAGTGTTTTGTAACTTATATCAGGAAGTTGCCCTCCCCAAAGCTTTTCCGCCTCCTGAAAGCCGCGAACAATTCCTTCGCGTCCTTTTTTAAGTTTTTCCAGATCATCACCAGCGCCTTTGAGTACAAATTCGGCCAGGCGCCGGGATGTCTTGTTCACACCAAAATAACCATTCTCACTGACGAGTTCCGTGGCCTCTTCCCGGGTCAGCTCTGAAATGGGCTTGTTGTTATGGCGCAATTTAGAAAAATCAAAACCGTCCAGCTCAAAAAACTGCTCAACCCCGGCCTGTTTATCAAAATCAACTCTTGATTTAAGTGTGACCTCAGTCCGAAATTCAATAAGCCGGCTCTCCTGAAACTTAAATTCCTCTATAATAGCATCAGATCTACCACTCTCAACAGAACTGTTGGAGTAAAACAAGGAACTTTCCCGCACCTCTCTATATGCAACCGCACACGTTCCGATTTCCATTTTCCCCCCCCGTTTTCTTTACTGTTTTATCACGGCTTCCCCACGATCCATGACAACAAATTTCAAAACTCATATGTATCATATTCATTATCGACACAATCGGTGGAAAAGTTGAGTCCGGCGAGAAAAAAGAGCTGAAACAAATGATATATCAGTGAGTTACGAACAGAAAAAAGTAAGTTCTCTATAAGTGTGGGTGAAATGATATCCGTTCACGGATGACCTTTTCTTCTCTCTTATATCAGCCCTGAAAGGGCGTTATTCAATAGCCCGGGGTCAGCGCGTAGCGCGCAGCCCCGGGTAGTGAAAGTACCAAACGATAAGCCCTGTAAGGGCGATATAAAGATGCGGGACATACATCGACGCTCATTTTGTACCGCCCCTTCAGGGCTTGACAAGAGGTGGTCTTTTTACCCAGGGTTCCGCTTCGCTGCACCCTGGGCTGTCGAATACCGCCCTTTCAGGGCTGAGATGAAAGAAAAAAAATCATTCTGGAACGGATACAGTTTCACCTGCACTTATTGAGAAGTTACTAGAAAAAGAAATATAATGGAGGAAAAGTCAACAACCACCTGAAGACGGTGATTTCAACCTTTTATTGAGACTAATATAAAGACCAACAAAAAATTACTGGCTGATATGAACGATGTTTTTTGAAACAAATTCATCCAGTTCTTTGAGTTGTTGTTGCGAGAGATCATAGAATTTCATGCTGCAGTGTCTCATTATGACGAAACTAAACCCTAAACTAGGCCTGGCAGATCGATCCTGAACAATAACAACAGGCAGAGAATCGATACAGATGCCGTCATTAATATCAACAAGGGAGACGATTCCATTCGAACTGACCCGGTAGCTTCCATCAAGGTATGTAAAAGAAAGTCCGCTCATACTGATATCACCTATCTGCCCGATAGCATCTCCCATTAAGGCCATAACACCATCTTTCACCTTCATCCGGACACTCGCTCTTCTTTCTGTTTCTTTGCAGTAACGGGGCAAAATCACACCTCAAACAAATTCCGACAAGCTCTCGACAATTCCACACAGTAAATATTCGGCTTTATGCCGGAAAATAGCTAGAACCACCAAATTGTAAATGTTCGGCAGCGCTTCACAAAGGGCGTTATCCAAGTAAACTCAAGGAGTTAAACCCAGCAACACACAATACATAATATTATACCGCAGTAATCAAAAAATGAAAATAAGTACAAGTACTTACATTTTGGTAAGTACTTGTACTTACATGAAATGATTTTATTCTTATAAAACGGGGACTTAAAGTGAGAAAAAAACTGGAAAAAAAATGTGAAAAAATGTGGATTTTTTTAAAAAAAAATGAAAAACAGGCTGTAGGATCGTAACCGATCACAGGCGGTCCCTGTGATCGGTTACGATCCTACCCAGTGCTCGGGATCAATGATTCCGATCTTTGTTGCAAATTTGACCAATTCCACCCGATTTTTTATACCGAGTTTACGACCGACTCTATAGCGATACACGCCCACTGTTCTCGGGCCGATCTCCAAATCTTCCGCAATCTCCTTGGTTGTGTAACCCTTGACAACCATCCTGAAAACGTATTGTTCACGTTCCGTCAGCAGGTCATACCTGCTGATATCGATCGGCGCCTCCTTTGTCAGACCTTCCATACGACGATCAAGGACCTGTTTGTTAATATCCGGGCTAAGATAATATTGTCCATCACGTACAGCCCGCACTGCTTCAACCAGATCAATTCCACGGCCCGTTTTAAGCACATAACCCATGGCCCCATGCTGCAACGCCTCGTCCGCATAGTCGGCCCGTTCATACATTGTATGCATAATAATCTTAGTTGAAGGGAGTCGTGACCGGATTTTCTCCACAAGCTTTAAACCGGAAGGCCGCACCTCCTCTTCTATGGATTTTTCCATTCTGATGTCAAGCACCACTACGTCGGGCTTCTTTTTCAACGCAACTTTCAGGCCCTCTTTTGCATTAGCCGCCTGTCCAACTATTTTCATGTCGTCCTGACGGCTGATCAGACCGGCCACCCCTTCCCTTAGCAACTCATGATCGTCTACAACAAGAACCCTGGTCTTTTTCATATCGTTACTATCAGTTTTAAACCGTGTAACCGTTCACCAGGGGTACGAACTTACGGGCACCCCCGGCATATAAGCGTTTTGCCAGTGCCCCAAGCTTATGTGCGCCCGAAGGAAGTGCCCTTGGAATGCGATGCCACACTATATCACTTGCCATGATCATACCCCAAGGGCACTTCCTTCGGGCGCGTGCAGATGGGGTGCTGGTGAATGCTTACTAAACCGTAACCTCGGCCTTGACCATAGTCCCTTTTCCATCTGCGGACCTTATTGTAAGCGTCCCATCAACAGAGGCCACACGTTCCTGCATAATCATAAGACCGATTCCCATCCCGTTTCCATTTCCTGATTGCGCCAACCTGTCTTTAGCCGGGTCAAATCCCTTTCCGTCGTCCTTGACTACCAGGATCACGCTGGGCTGGCAGAATGTCATCAATACAGTTACATTCCCGGCATTCGAGTGCTTGACTATGTTGTTCATACATTCCTGAAAGACCCGGTATAGTATGATCTGCACATTGGGCTGCAGTTCCTTCATCATCCCGGCCACATTGAAATCAACCAGAATGTCCTTATGACGAGCCATAACCCCCTGGATAGAAGCCTTGATGGCAGGGGCCAGCCCCTGGAAATCGAGTGTTTCAGGTCGCAACTCGGATATTATCCGCCTGGCCGATTCTCCCAACCGATCAATTAACACATCAATATCCTCAAACAGCACGCCGTGCTCTCGATCACCTTCTCCTATCCCACTCTTCAAAGCCTCAAGACTGTACCGAATAGCCGGCAAAATCTGACCGAACTCATCATGCATGTCCTGGGCGACTCTTGCCCGTTCATCCTCAACCAGTTTGACCACCCGTTTTGAAAGAATACCAATCTTTTCCTCGGCCTTCTCACGTCTCATCATATCTGTGATCAGCCTTGCGTTAACAGCCTGAAGATTGGCATTATGCTTAGCCAGTTCCCGCATCAGACACCTGTTCTCCGAATTGAGAGCATACATCTCAACGGCCCGCATGAGCATAATTCGCAGCTCTTTCTCATTCCATGGCTTCAGGATATAATTATAGACACGGCCCCGGTTGACTGCATCGATTATGTCGGTTTCATTTAAAAATGCGGTGAGAATAATCCGAGCCGGGTCAGGATCGAGTTCAAAGATCCTTTCAAGTAATTCAACACCTGTCCCCTCCGGCATCCTCTGGTCTGCAACAACAACACCAATACCCTGTTCCTTTTGAAAGATATCCAGCGCTTCGTCCATGCAAGAGGCGGTGAGAATATCAAACTCCCTGCCAAAAGCAGCACGGAAAGTAATCAGATTCACATCCTCATCATCAACATAGAGACATCTTGCCTTTTCCATTGAATATGTCGTCCTGATTTAACAGATCCGTAAAGCGCCAAAAACAGTTAAGCGCATAAGGGCTCGCTCAAAAAATAAATTCATCTTTGAGCGAGCCCTTGACTGATAAACGAAATGGCGTCGCAAAAATCGCGAGATAATTTAGCAGCCGGCTGCGGACCCTTTTATACAGGCAGAATTACCTCAAACTCGGTTCCCTTGCCGACCTCGCTGGTCACAATGATTTCGCCGTTATGGCCTTTTATAATACCGTATGATATACCCAGGCCAAGTCCCGTACCTTTGCCCGGCGGTTTGGTCGTAAAAAAAGGATCAAAGATCTTTTTCCGTACATCCTCGGGAATGCCCTCTCCATTATCCCTGAATGCAATATGTGCCCATCCCTTGTCATGCCATGTCCTGACTGTAATTATCCCCTGATCCGGTATGGCATAAATGGCATTAACAAGAATATTTGTAAAGACCTGAAAGAGCTGGCCCGGAATTCCCGAAACATGTGGCAGGCCGCCTTCATACTCCTTTTTGATCTCTATCCGATGCGCCCATTCATAAGCAAGTATGGCAATGGTACGGTCAAGCCCCTCGTTAATATCAACCTCTGTAAAGGCTGATTCATCCACCCGTGAAAAGGCTGAAAGGTCAGTAACAATCCCTGAAACCCGTCTGGCGCCTTCCTCAATAAACCCCAGCAGTGTCTTTATCTCCTTTACAATTTTTTTACTGTCATTCTCCGGAGCAACAAGAATCGGCCGATTCTCTTTAAAAGATCCGTTTTCCTCACTCTCATGACGCCTCAGTATAGCCACGATATCGTCTAAATTGTTCCTAAGGCCCGGCATGGCGCTTGTAATAAAGTTGATGGGATTATTTACCTCATGGGCAACCCCTGCCACCATTCGGCCGACAGCAGCCATCTTTTCAGAATGGACCAGGTGTGCCTGGGTTTGCTGGAGTTCGGCAAGGGTTTTGGAAAGCTTCTCATTTGCGGTTCTGACATTCTGTTCACGGACGCCCAGCTCATCATACGCCACCATCAGATCCCTGGTACGCTCCTCGACCTTTTCTTCCAGGCCCAGCTTAAGGTCATTTATGGTCTCAAATGATTCCGCTATTGTTTCAACCATCTGAGAATACCTGTCCTCAAGCATTCCAAGATCATCCCGGCATACGTTGATGCCGTGCGCCTTTACATTGTGCATCAGCCGGTCAAGGGGTCGTGTCGCCTCTCTTACAAGAAAAAATGTTATCACGATTCCCCCAAAGAGAAGAATCATCGCCACTTCCGCACTTCTTACCAGAATCGTCTCAATCCCTCTGTCAACCCCGTCCTTGGAAACGGAAATCCCGACATATCCTATCAGGTTCTCTAAAACAGGTTCAACAGATCCACCATTAAAATAAAAATCTTCTTCAGACCGGTTATCAATACGCGCCAATACAGGAGCCCAGAAAGAACACCTGTCACGGTCTGCTAAATAAACAGGCTGCCATGACTGGCTAAACATCGCGGCAACAGTCTCGGTATATGCGGCTATCGGTTTGGCTCCGGAACTCACCGCTGTCACCTGACTGGGACCATAGTCACGGTTCAAGAGTTTCCAATCCATGTTAAAGACCAGGACCTCCAATACGTCGTCCTGGTCCAGCACAGCGCTGACAGAATATTTCAAACGATCTTCATCTTCGGAAAAGACTCCAAGCCGGGCGTTGTCGGCCAGAAGCGAGGCCATCATCTTGCCCTGCGCAATATGCTTCTCAACGAGCATCTTCTTCTGGTCCTGTATAAAAACATAATATAACGATGCCGTAAAAAGAGACATCATAACAACCAGACATAGAAATATCCTCGCATTGAAGCTCAATGGTTTAAAGTTGAGGAATTTCATTTCTCACCTAAAGGCGCCCTGTGAACTGCCGCAGCCACAATTTTTCGGACAGCCCTGTGATTCACGGTAACACGTGAAGAATCAACAGGTCTGACTTTAAGTTCTTCAGAAGAGACACCTGTCAGGATGCCCGCAGCCCTCTGGCCCGCCTCCTGTCCCATACCGTACGGTGCAATAGAGACGGATACGACCGCGCCCGTATTCAGGTATTTCTCGGAAAATGTAAGTACCGGGATCTGATTCTCAAGTGAAAAGAGAAAGAGAAGTTCAACATTCTGAGGCACATATATTCTGCGGTCCGGCACCATCCAAATTGCATCGACCTTGTTCTTCATGTCGGCAAGAACAGCTCCAAAATCTCTGCTTTTACTGATCTCCCGCGCTACGATAACAAGCCCTTCAGACCACCCATAAGTCCGGGCTTTATTGATCAGTTCCCTGGATCTGCCGGGGCTGCAAACAACCCCCACCCGCTTTACGCCCGGAACAGTCCGGGTCAAGGCGCCAAGCTGCCTTGCGGCGGAAATATCCATTTCCACGCCCGTGATATTTTCCTCTTCCAGAATCTCAGACCCTGGATTCGGGACCAGAAGATAGATTACCGGAATATCTTTAAATGATCGGACACGATCTAAGGCCTTTGCTCCAATAGCCACGATCACGTCCGGCCGCGCATCGAAAAACATCTGATCGATATCGTTTGCGACACCGGGATCGGTCAGATAAAATTCTTTTATACTGTTCGACATGACCGCTTTAGGCCCGGCCAGGGAAGTTGTCCCGACAAACCCCTCCTTAAAGCCGTTGTACGCCTCTTCATAGGCGTTGAGTCGACCGCTCACCAACACAGCGACCTCAGCCGCCCGAACAGACGGAACCACGAGCAGAATCAGGATTATGATTACCGGGATTCTCTTCACACTTCACCTTTTGCCTTTTATCTTTTAAACCTTCTCTTTTTATTTTTACTCTTCCAGGCAAACCATGTCAAGCGCAATTAGATGCTCAGGTTGGGTAGTTGAGTGGTTTTGAGTGGTTGGGTTGTTCGATGATTGTCACATGACGAATTAATGGAGATTATTCCCTTACTCAACAACGTAAGCACTTGACAACTTAACCATTTATTAACCACTCAACCACTCAGCGTTTTCCCGCCATTCATCATCAGGGCCTGTACAGGTTCGAGACCATATGGGGAACCCTGTTCCACGGCCTTGAGCACCGAACCGCCACCTGTAAAAAAGTAGTATTTAGTGTTATCCATGGCGGCCAAGTAGAGACCCGGGGTCAGGTTCTTCAATTCCTGAAGCGTATCGCCGCCGCCGTAAAGTTTCTGCGCATCCAGATTCTTGTCTATGGTATGATCCATCTTTTCCGAACCCTCGAAAAAATGCGGCGTAAAGCCCATCACAGCATTCACCATAATGGTCTTTGCCGAGGAAATAACATCCGCCACTTCCGGGACATCAAACGATTCAGGCGCCACGTCTAAAAAATAGCCGTACTTGTCACCGGCCTTGAAATCACTGATTTTTTGCGTTCTGTACTTTCCTTTGACACGGCCTTCAAGTGTATCGGATTCAACTAAAACAGGCAGTTCCACTATCTTGCCAGCCTTCAGGTCCTGCCTCACAAGCGCCCTGGCAGCCTCAATATCATCCTCCCCCACGCCCTGCACGCGGATGTCGTATTTGGCGCACAGAAAAGTATTGTAAATAACGCCGCCCAGCAGCAGACGGTCAACCTTTTTATAGATTTCCGTCAGCGGACCGATCTTTGTATCATATTTTGCTCCTGCCACAACCGCGACAAACGGCCGGGCCGGCTCCAGCACCTTTTTGAGATTGGCCAGCTCCTTCTGCATCAGAAATCCGGCAAAGCTCGGCATGTACCTGGTCACGTCATAGGTAGAGGCATTGGGCTGCCATGACCCAAAGGCGTCATTCACAAAAACATCGGCAAGGCCGGCCAGCTGCAGGGCAAACCTTTCCCTGTTTTCACCCTTGGCCTGCTCCCCGGTAAACCACCGGGTGTTCGGGAGATATATCCCGCCTATCCTGTGTGCACGCAGATCCCTGATATGCCAATTAATTGAAGTGTCGATCTCCCTTATCCCGGATTCCGGATCAACCGGAAACTCCGGGATCGCGATCTTGATATTAAGTTTCCGCTCAATATATTCTACAATCGGCTTAACGGACGTATTGTGGTCCGCCTTGATCCTGCCGGTTTTCTTATCCTTTGGCCTGCCCACATGGGACATAAGTATCGGCCGCCCGCCACGCTCCACAATATGGTAAAGGGTGCCGAGCGTGGCGTCTATGCGGTATGGATCGATAATTACACCTTTTTTTACAACATTGTGATCAACACGGATCAGAACAAGCTTATCCTTAAGATCGGCATCCTGCACCAGAGGCAGACGTGGGTCGATATCCTGAACTGTCATGGCAATTCCTCCAATATTTTTGTTGTGAGTTGCAGATTTAAAAACAACAACCCGACCACATAACCTTGCAACCCGTAACCCGCAAAAAGAGCATATCACACCCCAACCACAACATTCCAGATTTATTACAATCCCCCTCTTTTTTGATTCAACCTTGTCGGAACCTTTTTCAGGCTTTAAAAATGGCATGACAAATGGTACCTTATGCACCTCCTTTTAATCCAGCCAACCCTTTCACTAATAAAATTAATTGTAGGGGCGGGTTCCAAACCCGCCCTTTTTCGGGGTTAGCGAAGCCTAACCCGACCTACATAAGACGTTGTTTTTTATGTAGATGGGGTGGCCGAATATTTACGAGGTGATGCCGCCAAATGCTTAAAAAAATGCTTCAAAAATACTGGGGATTCGATTCTTTTCTGCCCCTTCAATCAGAGGCGATGAATTGCGTCCTTGACGGCCGCGATTCGGTGGTGGTGCTTCCTACCGGCGGCGGCAAATCGCTCTGCTTTCAGGCGCCGGCGCTCTGCATGGGCAACCTGGCAATTGTCATCTCACCCCTGATTTCCCTAATGAAAGACCAGGTTGACTCCTTAAAAACATGCGGAATCCGAGCCGCATATATCAACAGCACCCTCTCTTATGAAGAACGAAAACAGGTTGCGGACGATATGCGGGCAGGATCACTTGCACTTGTCTACATTGCGCCTGAAAAACTGGTGCAGCCCCGTACAATTGAATTCCTCAGCCGATTAAATATAGCATTTATTGCAATTGACGAGGCGCACTGCATCAGCGAATGGGGCCATGATTTCAGGCCTGAATACCGTAAACTTGGAATGCTGAAAAAAACGTTTCCAGGGATAGCGGTTCACACCTATACGGCAACAGCTACTGAACGGGTGCGTCTGGATATAGCGGATCAACTGGGGCTGAAAAAACCGGAGATCCTGGTCGGCTCGTTTGACAGGCCGAACCTGATATACAAAATAAAACCCAAATCAGACGTCCTGAATCAGGTCATAGGAGTAATGGACCGCCACCCTGGTGATTCCGGGATAATTTATTGTATCAGCCGCAAAGAGGTGGACCGCATCAGCAACGCCCTGAACAAACTCGGATATCACGCCCTGCCCTATCATGCCGGGATGTCGGACCTTGACAGAAAAAACAACCAGGAGGCCTTTATCGAGGAAAAGGTGGAGACCATTGTCGCCACCGTGGCTTTTGGAATGGGAATAGACAAATCCAATGTACGATATGTCATTCACAACGGCATGCCCAAGTCTCTTGAAAACTACCAGCAGGAAAGCGGCAGGGCCGGCCGGGACGGGCTGGATGCTGAGTGCTGCCTCTTTTACTCGAACGGAGATTACAACATCTGGAAACGCATGCTCACCGCAGACAAAGCTCAGCTCCGCAAAGGCGCCTTTGAATCACTTAAGGCAATGATCAATTTCTGTAACAGCGTCATCTGCCGTCACCAGGCTCTGGTCCAATATTTCGGACAGACGCTTCAAAAAAAATCCTGCAACGCCTGCGATGTCTGCCTGGGCCTGCTCGATCTGGCCGATGATCCCGTAACCATAGGCCAGAAAATCCTTTCAAGCGTTATCCGTCAGGAAGAGCGATTCGGCAGTGATTACACAACGCTGGTCTTAAAGGGATCAAACGACAAACGCATTTTACAAAACAGACATGACCGATTAAGCACATGGGGCATCCTGGCAAATGAAGATAAAAGAACTATTCGCGGCTGGACCGAACAGCTTGTCAGCCAGGGTTACCTTGAAAAAAACGGCGAATACAACATCCTGTCCGTCACTCCTTCAGGCCGACGGTTACTGTCGGGCGATGCAACGCCGAGGCTCTTAAAACCCGCTTTGCCTAAATCCAACAGCCGAACAAGAAACAAGGCGTCAATTGAGGCTGAATCATGGGAAGGGGTTGATAGGGAGTTGTTTGAAAAACTTCGCGTCTTAAGAAGAAACAAGGCGGATAAACTCAACATGCCGCCGTTTGTCGTGTTCGGCGATGTCTCCCTCCGCGCCATGGCAAAATACAGACCTTCCACCCAAGAAGGATTTCGAATGATAAAGGGCGTGGGAGACAAAAAGCTTAATGACTACGGCCAAGAATTCCTGGAATGCATCACGCTCTATTGCAGCGCCAACGGATTATCAACAGATATCATACCTGAATCCGTTCCTCCTCCAAAACAGAGTAAGAGCGCCGACACGATCGCAACAGCCCTGAAGTCATTTAAATATTTCCGGGAGGGCATGTCTATTGAGGATACAGCAAGCTGAATCAACCGTGCCGTTTCAACCACCAGTTCATATCTCATTGAATTCATAAAGCACGAAAAAATCACGGAACCGGCTCCATGGGTGGACGAGACAATCATACCTCGCGTAGGAAAGGCGGTCGCAGACAATGACACGGAACGGCTCAAACCAATTTTTGAAGCCCTTGATAAAGAGATAGATTACGATACAATCAGAATCGTGGTCCAATGTATGCAGAACAGGCACCGCATCTGCACGTGATCAATTACGAATTGAGAGGAAAACCTATTAATGCGTAAGACAAGTCTACAAATCTTAACTCTAATATTCGCGTCTCTATCTGCATTAACCCTTTTAGCGGGCATGGTATATGCATCAGACGCGAATCAGAAGCAGTTGCCTGTGTTTGTATCCATTGAACCGCAGGCATATTTTGTTGAACGGATCGGCGGAGCGCGCGTCTCGGTCGACGTTCTTGTACATCCGGGAGAGAGTCCGGCAACGTATGCACCCACGCCCATGCAGATATCAAAACTGGCAAAGGCCAAGATCTTCTTCCGAATAGGAGTTCCTTTTGAGGATGTTCTGATAAAGAAGATCCGGTCCACAATGAAGCATCTTCACATGATTGATACGAGAAAAGGGATCATACTACGCCACATGGAAGGGCATCATCACCATCACCATGGTGATGGTGGCGGCAATGATCCGCATATCTGGCTTAATCCGGCGCTTGTAAAACAGCAGGCAAAGACCATGCTTTCCGCACTTGTTGAACAAGACCCGGAAGGGAGGGCCGAATACACGGCCAATTACGAGTTATTCATAAATGATTTAGACGCATTGGACAAAAGGATCAGCCATATGCTGAATCCGCTAAAAGGCGGGTCTATTCTGGTCTTTCATCCTGTTTTTGGATATTTTACCGATGCTTACGGACTAAACCAGATAGCTGTTGAGATTGAAGGAAAGGCGCCAAAAGGCCGGAATCTTACAATGGTGATAAAAAAGGCCAGAAAGGAAAACAATCGGGTTATTTTCATACAACCCGGATTTTATAGGACGGCTGCCCAAAAAATTGCAGACGCAATCAACGGAAAATCGGTGTTACTTGATGTGCTTGCCCGGGATTATATTAACAACATGGAATCAATGGCCGAAGAAATTGCCAAAACACTAGATAATAATTACGAATTACGAATTACGAATTAGGAATTATGGATGAGATCGTTTCAAACCGCTGCTGATTCACAGCAGACATCTTTTTAGTTCCGTGCAAGAAAGGGCAAATTCCTATGTTTCAACTAAAAATTCCAACAATTCGTAATTCCTAATTCATAATTCCTAATTCTCTACTCAACCGCTATGAAAAATGCCGTATACTTAAAAAACGTCTCATTCTCCTTTTCCGAAAGGCCTGTGCTCGAAGACGTGAACCTGACGATCAAGAGAGGGGACTTTGCCTCAATAGTAGGCCCCAATGGCGGCGGCAAGACGACATTTTTAAAACTCCTTCTGGGCCTTCAAAAACCCGACTCAGGCGAGATACTTGTTCTAGGCCGGAAACCGGCAAAATCGAGGTTCAGGGTCGGCTACATGCCGCAACATGCAAATCTTGACATGCAGTTTCCCGTTACCGTCATGGATGTTGTTCTCATGGGAAGGCTGGGACGCAGCCTGGGAGGCCGTTATTCGAAAAAAGACCGGGAGGCTGCCGCAAAGGCGCTTTCAGAGGTTGAGATGTCCGGTTCGGCAAATCATATGTTCCGTGAACTTTCCGGCGGACAGAGGCAGCGTGTTCTGATCGCAAGAGCCCTGTGCTGCGAGCCTGAATTGCTTCTGCTTGACGAGCCCACGTCAAATGTTGATCCTGAGATGGAAGAGGCCTTTTTAAATATTCTGACGGAACTCAACCAGCGAATGACCATACTCATGGCCTCTCATGATCTCGGTTTCGTATCCCAGGTCGTGAAAAGCGTGATCTGCATCAATCGAAGGGTTGTCATACATCCCACGAGCGAAATTAATGGTGCGATTATCAAAGACATCTATGGCGGCGATTTCCGAATGGTAAGACATGACCACCGTTGCAGTGAAAAAGGTCATCGTCATGATTGAGTTCATAACCGCCCTTTCCGACCCGGATAACGAGTTCCTGCGTCTTGCTCTATACATAGGCGCTCTTGCAAGCCTCGCATTCGGCATAATAGGAACATATGTCGTAACGCGACGGATCAGCTATCTTGCCGGTGCGATCGCCCACTGTGTGTTCGGAGGAATCGGGGCAGGTATTTATCTTCAAACCGTTGTGGGCCTAAAATGGTTTGACCCGATTTACGGGGCAGTCGCATCCGCGATCCTTGCAGCCGTAATTATCGGAATGGTAAGCCTTTATGCGGAGCAGAGGGAAGACACGGTAATCGGCGCTCTCTGGGCGGTCGGCATGGCCGCTGGACTCCTATTCATGGATATGACACCCGGTTATTTCGACATATCAAGCTACCTGTTCGGCGACATTCTCCTCCTGACCGAAAGAGATGTCTGGATGGTGGCGGTTCTGGATGCGGTCATTCTTGTACTTTCCATCTACTTTTATAATACACTCCTTGCAATCTGCTTTGATGATGAATTTGCCAAACTGCGAGGAATCCCTGCAGGCGCTTTCTTTATTCTGCTTTTGTGCCTCACCGCCCTGACCGTGGTATTACTCGTACGCATGGTAGGTATTATCATGGTGATAGCACTTCTCACACTGCCGGCGGCAGTGGCCGGACACTTTTCCAAACGACTCTGGCAGATGATGATCCTGGCGGTCTTTTTCTGCATGGCCTTTACCTGGAGCGGACTTGCTGTAAGCTATACGTATAACCTGTCCAGCGGACCGACAATTATCGCAATTGCCGGAACAATGTACATCACAGTGCTTATCATCAGCCGTAACTGGAAAAAGAAGAGGAGATAAATGGTCAAAAGGTCATTAACAGGATTCTTCCTGTTTATTTCAGTCCAAATAATTGTTGCGTGTCTAACCCTGCTCCCCTGTTTTGGGCAGACAGGCGCCGGCTCCGATATAGTTCGGATTGAGGTCCATGCGTCTCAACACACGGTTCACCCCTCGGAATCGTTTGGCATAACCGTCACGGCAACCATCAAAGAGGGGTTCCACATCAACAGCCATCAACCTCCGGACAAATTCCTGGTGCCCACGGTATTAAGGTTTAATGCAACAGAGGGGATAGATTTCGGCCCGGTTACTTACCCTGAACCCACGCTCAAATCATTCGCTTTTTCAAACAAGATGATGTCGGTCTTTGAAAACAGAATCAGAATCGATTCCACGGCTGCGGTTTCCTCAGACATCTCTGCCAAAAAGGTCAGATTGACCGGACATCTCGACTTCCAGGGCTGCGATGACACCAGATGTTTCAGGCCGCAATCACTTAACTTTGAAATCCCGTTGAAAATCGTCTATTCCGCCGCATCAACCGGGCTGACCAATCAAAAAATTGTTGAACCGGAAACCGATCTTGATCTGACGCCTGATGAAAGACGCGCCAGAGAGGTGATTGAGGAAGGCCTTTTATACGCCCTGATCGCCTTTTTCCTCTTCGGACTTACCCTTAATCTGACACCGTGCGTCTACCCTGTAATTCCCATGACCATTGGTTTTTTCAGCGCACAGGGCGAACAAAAACGGCTGACCATGTTCTTTCTCGCCTCATCCTATGTGCTGGGGATTGCAGTAATCTTCTCTCTTCTTGGAATGATATCCGGCCTTGCGGGAAAACAGTGGGGATTTCTGTTTCAAAATACCTGGTTTGTCATCATTATTTCACTCATAATTCTCTCAATGTCGGCCGCCATGTTCGGCGCATTTGAGATTAGAGTACCCTCGTTTCTAATGAATCATCTGGGCAAATCGAGACAGGGCGCAATCGGATCTTTCCTGATGGGGCTGACCGTGGGCGTGGTTGTGGCGCCCTGTGCGGCCGGGATTATAATCGGCCTTGTCGGGGTGATCGCAAAACTCGGCATGGCTGCAAAAGGGGCGCTCCTCTTTTTTGCCATGGGACTGGGACTGGGACTGCCATACCTTGTCCTTGCAATGTCTTCAGGTCTTTTACACCGACTGCCCCAATCCGGGATGTGGATGGTCTGGGTTCGAAAACTCTTTGGAATCATTCTGATAGGCGTGGCCATATATTTTCTGGTTCCACAGGCCGGAGCGGCAAACGATCAACAGGGCTTTTTTATCGGAGTACTCATGATCTTCGGAGGACTGCTTTTAGGTTTCCTGGAACGTGGGCAATACACCGGTCTGTTTAAGATCATCCGCGCCCTGCTTGGCTGCCTCTTGATTGTAGCGGGCATATTTATGGTACAACAAGCAATTGCGCCCCAGGCTGAAAAGATTGAATGGATTCCCTATACAAACGGGTCAATCGAACAATCCACCCAACAAGGCCGCCCTATTCTCCTCGAATTCACGGCAGACTGGTGTTCCGTATGCAAGGAGCTTGACCGAAAAACTTACATTGACGAACATATAGTGAAAATGTCCAGGGAATTCAGCATGATACAGGTGGACTGCACCTCTTCCGACAATATATGCGTCAGTCAGGCAAAAAGACTCAAGGTCTTTGGACTGCCGACAATAATCTTCTTCAATGCAAAAGGAGAGGAACTGCACAACCTGAGAGTAGTGGGTTTTGTGGGACCTGATGAATTGATGAAAAAAATGGAAAAGGCGGTTGGGGAAACAATTGAGGAGTGATAAATGAAAAAAGGTAACTTCTCAATAAATGCAGGTAATCAACATAGTTGCTAATAACGAATTTGGGGAGCGTATTGTCTTCTCTCATAATGATCAATCATCTCAGCCCTGAAAGGGCGATATTCGATAGCCCAGGGTGTAGCGAAGCGGAACCCTGGGTAAAGGAGATCACCTCTTGTCAAGCCCTGAAAGGGCGGTA
>DAOVYS010000087.1 GCA_030635485.1 Pseudomonadota bacterium
ATCATCAGTATGCTGGTCGACCTGATCGCCTTTCTATGGAGTGCTGCTGAATAGTTACGTTCTCTTTTTCATTACGCGGGCATAATTTGCCGCTTCCCATCCGGCCACGCATCCCTCTCCAACGGCCTTGGCCATCTGGCGCGGCGGGCCTGCCACATCGCCGGCGGCATAGATGCCCGGGATGTTGGTCTCCTGTTTCCTGTTAACAGCGATATAGGAAAAGGTTTCCATATCCAGCTGCACATCTATGGTGGTGGCGAGTTCAATTGCATTTTTCGCTCCCAGCTCAACAAACACGCCTTCAACAGCCAGCGTGGAATCGTCTTCAAGCAGAAGTCCAAGTCCCTTTACATCGGAATCTCCCGTGATCTCCTTGACCCATGTCCCTTCCATCAGTTTGACTTTGCTGTCGCCAAGTTTTTGTCCAAGTTCATCTGAAACCGACAATTCTCTGGCAACAAGAAAGACTTCGGATGCATAACCAAGCAGAGTAAGGGCTCCGTCCACAGCCGCACTCTCGTTTCCAACCACTGCCACAGGCACGTTTCGGAAAAAATTGGCGTCACAGTCCACACAGTAACTCACTCCCCGGCCGAGCAGTTCCTTCTCTCCCTTGACATTCAGTTTCGCGCGGGCGGAACCGGTTGCAAGCACCAGAGTCCTGGCAGCAACCTCTTTTCCGCTTTCCATCGTGACCAGAAAAAGATCATCGCTCTTTTGGATCTTTAGCGCGTCTTCCTCTGCAATATCCGCCCCGAACCGCCTAACCTGCTCACGGCCCACCTTAAGCATTTCGCTTCCCTCGGTAACTCCGTCTACACACAGATAATTCTCCACATGCGCCTTGTAGAGGCCGCTCCGTTCAGCCTTTCCCAGGACCAGCACGGAGGCCTTTTTTCGAACAGCATGCACTGCGGCCTGCAGTCCAGCAGGACCGGCACCGACAATAACGACATCAATTATTTGTGCGCCCATCTAAGTCTCCTTTTTTCACACTCATTTCTTTCGAAGGACATATTTCAAGGGCCATAAATATAGCCGATTTGAATCCACTTCACCAGCGGTTATTAAAGATGAAAATAAAAAATGGCAACCAGCCGTTCCTCTTGCATTTTGTCCCCTAACCAGCTAGTGTCCGTCCAGAAATGGTATTT
Organism: Pseudomonadota bacterium; assembly: GCA_030635485.1. Taxonomy (GTDB): domain Bacteria; phylum Desulfobacterota; class Desulfobulbia; order Desulfobulbales; family DAOVYS01; genus DAOVYS01. The sequence goes on from DAOVYS010000087.1 coordinate 1,155, forward strand.
CTGGACGGACACTATCCTAAGACCTATTGACTGGAAGCCGTCATGACCAAAAATCCTCGTCCCTACATCGCCCTTGGAAGCCGGCTCACCGGAATCTCTGAGGTTCTTACGCTGGGAGTCAGACCCAACTTTGATGATTATTCGCACAAAGAGAAAAAACTCATATCCGCTTCCAGGATAATCCTTTACCCCACCCTGAATTACGCCCAGTTGTTTACCACAATGGGTAAAAAAATCTATCCCAATGTGGAATGGTACCTGTACGCCGACGAAAAGATCAAGCAGACAACACTATTTTATATGCTGGGAATCCCCCATCCCCGCACCAGGATATATTACCGCAGGCAACAGAGCGAGATCCCAGCCGATTTCCCCCTGCCCTTTATCGCGAAGATCCCCAGAGGATCGGCCCAAGGCAAGGGAGTATTTCTGATCACAACCACGGACGAACTTGAAAACTATCTCAAACTCACCAATATTGCCTATATTCAGGAATACATCCCACACACACGTAATTTAAGAATCGTATTGATCAACTACCAGGTTGTGGTTTCATACTTTTTGGAATCCCAGGCTGACAATTTCAGAACCAACCTGTTTCAGGGAGGCGTTGTCGATTTTGAGGGAATACCTGAAGAGGTGATCCAAAAGGCCGAAGAATACTCAAGAAAGTGCAGATTCAATGAAGTTGGTCTTGATTTTATCCAAAACAACGGAATATGGTATCTTATTGAGGCCAATATGCTCTTCGGACGTAACGGTCTTAAAATGAAAGGATTGGACCTAAAAAAGATTGTCAGAGAAAAACTCCTTAAAGGGGAGCTTGGATAATGAATAATGAATAGTATACAGACACCAGACAGGAAAACCGACAGCCATGGAAAATCTTATTGAACCGCACGGCGGGCAACTCGTTAACCTCTTCTGCCCTTGGGACAAGGCGGAAGATTTTAAAAAAGAGTCTATTGAATACCCCTCATTAAATCTTGACTCCAGCCGGCTTTTTGATCTTGAACTATTAATGAATGGGGGGTTTTCGCCATTACGCGGGTTCATGACAAGACGGGAATACGAATCGGTCTTAAAGAATAACACCCTGCCCAATGGACTGATCTGGCCGATCCCGATCTATCTCGATGTTCCGGAAGAGAGAGCCCGGGAACTTGAGACAGGCGAAAAAATAGCGCTGCGTGACACGGAAGGGTTCATGCTGGGCGTCATGACTGTAAGCGATGTCTGGAAACCTGACAAGACTAAGGAGGCGTTGCGGATATATGGAACCGAAAGCCCGGACCATCCAGGTGTTGCCCGTCTTTTCAACTCGGTAAAAGAGTGGTATGTGGGCGGAGAGATAACCGGCACCGCCGACCCGATCCATTTTGATTACAAGATGCTCAGGATGTCGCCGCATGAGACCAGAAATCTCTTCAGGAAACTCGGCTGGCGGAAAATTGTCGCCTTTGAGGCACATGGTCCTCTTCATAATGCCCACAAGGAGATGACATTAAAAGCCGCCATGGAACACGGCGCCAACATATTTCTCAACCCGATCGTGGGGCTGACGCATCCGAGCGACCTTGACCATTACACAAGAGTCCGATGCTACGAGGCGATCATCAGGAACTATCCACCGGACTCGGTCGTCCTATCACTTCTTCCATTGGCTATGCGTCTTGCAGGACCAAGGGAAGCCCTGTGGCACGCAATTATCCGGAAAAACTACGGATGCTCCCACTTCATGGTTGCAGAGAATCATGCGGATCCTCATTCATTTTCCGATAAAAAACTATTTTATCCCTGCAACGCGGCCCAGCAGTATGTTGCAGACCACGAACAGGCAACCGGCGTCAAAATGGTGGAGATGAAAAAGATGGTCTACATCCCCGCAAAGGCCCAATACCTTCCTCTTGATGAATGCAAGGCCGAGGAGAGCCATACATTTCAGGAACTATCCGCCGTGGAGCTTAAGAGAAGGCTTGATGCCGACCTTGACATCCCGGCCTGGTATTCTCCGCCTGAAGTGGTTGAAGTGTTGAAAAAGGCGTATCCTCCGAGATCCAAACGAGGATTTTCAATCTTTTTAACAGGCCTTTCCGGTTCCGGCAAATCCACTCTGGCCAAGGTGCTGATGAGCCGTTTCATGCAGATAGGCGAACGGCCGGTGACACTTCTGGACGGCGACATTGTCAGAAAGAACCTCTCCAGTGAGCTTGGATTTTCAAGGCATCACAGGGAACTGAATATTACCAGAATAGGATTTGTTGCAAGCGAGATAGCAAAAAACGGCGGCATTGCGATCTGCGCTCCAATTGCGGCCATTGCGGATGCGCGCCTCCACAACAGGAACCTTATTTCCAGTTACGGCGGCTACATCGAGGTCTATGTATCCACGCCGCTTGAGGTCTGTGAGATGCGGGACAGAAAAGGGCTGTATGCAAAGGCCAGGGCCGGTATCCTTAAAGGATTCACTGGAATAGACGACCCATACGAAATCCCTGCAAACCCGGAAGTAACCGTTGACACATCAACCATTACCCCCTATGAGGCCACCCAAGAGATTATGCTGTATCTGAAAAAGGAAGGGTATCTGGGGTGAGGAGGCAGGGCAATCTTATGAAAAAGCTAACTTGTCGGATATTCTTCTTATTGCTTGTTTTTATTATTGCCGAAGATGTCCATGCCGCTAAAAATGAAGTCATTGTCCTCACGGTGCAAAAAGGTGACACCCTGAGCAATATTTGCTGGAAATATCTTGAAAGGCCCAACCATTGGCCCAAAATAGCCAAAATAAACCGGCTGAGAAACCCCCATAGAATTAATCCCGGCGAAATTTTAATGATTCCCGTGAAAATGTTGCGAGGCATTCCTCTTGATGGTCAAATAACATTTATAAAAGGTGAGGTCTGGGTACGGGAGGCAGGGAAAAAGGAATGGTTCAGGCCAGACTTGGCAGATACCTTAAAACAGGGCAGCAATATCAGAACAGGGGATCCAGGCGCCATAGAAATAACCTTTAAAGACGGTAATTCCTTCTTTTTGAGAGCCAACACATCTTTAGAGATAAAGAATGCCAGAAAAAAAAGCTCCTCTCATCTCGTATATGAACTTTTTCTGCAGGTCGGCAGGAGCATTTCCAAAGTAAAAAATATTACAGGAAAAGATTCCCGTTTTGAGATACACACGCCCAGCGCTGTTGCAGCCGCCCGCGGGACAAACTTCAGGGTATCCGTTGACTCTCATGAAAGTACCCGCTGTGAAGTCTTGGCAGGCAAAGTGAGGGTGGCAGCGGCGAACAAGAAAGTTGAAGTACAAGAAGGAGAAGGTACGTTCGTCAAGCAGCACAGCCCACCTATACCCCCGAACCGGCTGCTGTCACCGCCGGAGCCTGTTCACCTTCAGCCACTCTACAAAGCCATGCCGCTCGAATTTGAATTCAAAGGAATTGAAAACGCCACCTCATATCGAGTCATGCTGGCGCGCGACACCTTGCTCAAGGACGTGGTTAAAGAAAAGGTGATAACCCCTCAGGATATCCTGCAGATCGTAGGTGTTGATGATGGCACCTATTATCTGCAGACTCGATCAATTGATAAGACGGGTATTGAAGGTCTGCCTTCAGAACCAATACCTGTCAAGGTCAGGGTGAACCCCTTGCCGCCCTTTATTCAATCACCTGCCGACGGCGCCGAATTACGTGAGAAAACGGTCAGGGTGCAATGGCTGAAAGTTGAAGATGCAGTGCAATACCATCTGCAGGTTGCCGAGGACCCGAAATTTACCGTCATTATTAAAGACTTGAAAGATCTAAAAACATTAGGCCATACAATAAGGTCACTTGACTATAAAACCTATTACTTCCGGATAAGTTCCACTGCCCGAGACGGTTATATGGGAATTTGGTCGGATACTCTCAATTTTACTATCATACCTCCGCCACCGGCACCTTCTATCTCGGATCCAGAGGTAACTGAAGAAACGATTCAAATCAGATGGCGGAATTTAGGCGCCGACATCAGTTACCACTTCCAGCTGGCCCGTGACGTAAACTTCACTGAGATATTAATGGATACGACAGTTCAGGAGCCGGAGATAACCATTCAGAAATCTGAAGAATCCGGAACGTATTATGTACGAACCAGTGGTATTGATTCTGAAGGCTATGAGGGCGATTTTTCCCGGCCGCAAAGCTTTGAGATCAAGGGGACTCCATACGCGGCAGTTCTCTTTATTCTCTTGCTGGGTTTGGCAGTGGTTTTATAAGCTGCAGTTTCTTTCCTTTCAAAAATCCACTAACAAGGCCTGAAATTGCATTGAAACGCACAAAAAAAAACATAGCCCGCTACGGCATCAGAACTTTTTTGGGCATTATTCTGCTTCTGACAGCTGACTACTCCGGACTCTTTGAAGGAATAAACAATGACTTTTACGATCTTGCCTTCAGATTCAGAGGAACAAGGGAGACATCGAGACAAATAAGTATCATAGCCATTGATGAAAAAACATTGGCAAAAATTGGCAGATGGCCGATTGACCGAATTTATTACTCTAAACTACTTGCCAAACTTGCAAAAGCCCAGGCAGTCGGATTTGACATAATATTTTCCGAGCCCTCGGAGCATGATGCTGAATTTGCCGTCGCGATCCAGCAGCACGGCAAGGTCGTCCTTCCCGTTTATGTTGACAGCCGGCTGAATCTTTCCTTTCCCGTCAAAAAAATTTCTTCGGCAAAAACAGGCCACATCCACTTAGAGCAAGGCATTGACGGCGTTACCCGTGAAATTTTTCACACGATTATTTGCAAGGATCTGTCATTATCTTCTTTTGCCGCTTCTCTGTTTAACATACTTCCAGAGAAGACGTTGCACCATATTGGTCCGGAAAATGGTGACAAGGAGAATTGGCCCCTAAATCATCTTATACAAACGGACAAAATGGCGATAAATTATTACGGTCCTGCCGGTTGCTTTGAACAAACTTCCTTTGTGGACGTCATCGCGGGGATAGTACCGGAATCATTTTTTAATGAAAAAATTGTCCTGGTAGGCATTACCGCCGTCGGCATTGAAAATAGAGTATTAACACCATTCATGCAGCACAGAAACAGAATGGCCGGCGTTGAAGTACATGCCCAGATCCTGAACAACCTCTTAAACAAAGACAAGATACGCCATCTCGGCAAAGTAATGGAATGGTTTATACTATTTGCCGTAACCATTCTATTTTCCTTTCTGTTTATTATAAGCCGGAAAACATGGACTACATTTCTGTGGCTTTTAACTGTATGTCTTATACCGACCTCAGCCTTTATTCTCTTTGCATACCTCAACATATGGCTGCCTCCTGCCAACCTTCTTTTTGCCGGGGCTCTTGCCTTTACCATGAGTTATATCTTCCATCTTGAGGAACTGCGGGATAGGCTGAGACAGGCTAAAGATGACTGGCAGGACTCTTTTGATACAATCGATGATGCGATAACCATTCATAACAGCAACTGTGAAATCGTTCGAGCGAACAGGGCTGCTGAAAAAACATTCGGCCCCTCAATCTTAGAAATGTTGCGTAACCGATGCGCCAGCCTCTGTCAAAGAGGGAAGAATTTGGTGCAAACCGATTCAGCTGGACAATTTAAAAGAAGGCAGACCGCTCAAGAAGAAATATTTGATCAGAATACGGGAAAACATCTTGCAATAAAAGCGCTTCCCCGATTTGACACGGACAACCACTTTGCAGGCCTTGTCCATATTGTCAGAAATGTCTCTGAAAGAAAAAAAAATGAAAAAGAGCAGCAGAATTTATATTCCCAACTCCTGCAAGCACAGAAAATGGAAGCTATCGGCACACTGGCCGGCGGCATTGCCCATGATTTCAACAACATTCTAAGCGGCATCTTAGGCTACACCGACTTGTCCCTTTTACGTATTGCAAAGGGAACAAAGGAACATGAGTATCTGCGAGAGGTGATTACAGCTGTACATCGCGCAAAAGATTTAGTGGCCCAAATCTCGGCCTTCAGCCGGCAACACGACACGGAACGAATCCCGATAAAAATTAACTCCATTATCAAAGAAGCCTTAAAGCTGCTTCGCGCATCCTTACCCACCACCATTGAAATTCGGCAAAATATAGCTTCCGAGACCGGCAAGATCTTTGCAGACCCCACCCAGATTCATCAAATACTCCTTAATCTTTGCACCAATGCCTCTCATGCCATGGCTGCGCAGGGAGGCATCCTTGAAGTAACCCTCAATGAGGTGGATCTCGACTCTGATGAACTTGCCGAGCTTCCCAGTCTGAATCCAGGACCGCATGTGAAACTTCGAATAAGCGATACGGGTCGCGGTATGGAACCATATGTTTTGCAAAGAATTTTTGAACCATTTTTCACAACAAAAGAGCAAGGTCAGGGGACCGGTATGGGGCTTGCTCTTGTGCACGGTATAGTTATGAACCATGGCGGAGCTATTACTGTCAGGAGTGAGCCGGACAAGGGGAGTACATTTGAACTCTTCTTCCCAAAAATTGCTTCGGGTCCGGCAACCAGGGAAGAAGAAATTGTTATATCCCCTCCTGGAGGAGAGGAACGAATCCTGTTTATTGATGACGAGGAAGCGTTGGTTCATATGGGAAAACGCATACTGAATTATCTGGGCTATGATGTGACGGCCACTACCAACTGCCATGAGGCCTTGGAGCTTTTTCGGCAACAACAGCATGCATTTGACCTGGTCATCACAGACCAGACCATGCCCCATATGACTGGAATCAAATTAGCAGAGGAGCTTCTACGTCTGCGCCCCGATATCCCGGTCATACTCTGCACGGGCTTCAGTCAAACGGTCTCAACTGAGAAGATCAAAAAGGCGGGAATCAGAGAACTTGCCTTAAAGCCTCTGACTATCAATGATATTGCACAAACAATCAGAAGAGTGCTGGGCCGGAACAATGGTGATGATTATAGCAAGCTCGACTTTCCAGGTCGGCATAAATATTAAGGAACGGACACTCCATATGAACAGTATGACTAACACAAAAATATACATTGCCGGACACAGGGGAATGGTTGGCTCGGCACTGGTCCGTGGCCTCCAAAAAGCCGGCTGCGAAAATCTTACACTTCGTACGAGACAGGAAATGGACTTACTGGACCGTTCCCAGGTTATGAATTTTTTTTCAAAGGAAAAACCTAAACTGGTCTTTCTTGCGGCCGCAAAGGTAGGGGGAATTCTTGCCAACAACACATTTCCGGCTGAATTCATTCGCGAAAACCTGGTGATCCAGGAAAACATCATCCATTCCGCCTATCTTTCCGGTGTAAAGAGACTTTTATTTCTCGGAAGTTCCTGTATCTATCCACGGGAATGCCCCCAGCCGATCCGCGAAGAATATCTGCTTACAGGTCCGCTGGAACCAACCAACGAGCCATATGCCGTGGCAAAAATTGCCGGGATCATTACCTGTCATTCGTATAACCGCCAGTACAACACATCGTTTCTGTCCGTTATGCCGACCAATCTATACGGCCCAAACGACAATTTTGACCTTAAGACCTCCCACGTCCTGCCCGCACTTATAAGGAAATTTCATGACGCTGCTCAATCCGGTGCAAAATCAGTGACGGTCTGGGGAACCGGAAAACCCAAAAGAGAATTTCTTCACGTGGACGACCTGGTAAACGGACTGCTCTTTCTCGCTCAACTCCCTGATGAGACCTTTAATCGATTTGCCTGTGATCCTGAAAAAAAAGTTATTAACATCGGCTCGGGCACTGACAACACGATCCGTGAACTGGCAGAGATTATCAAAGAAATTACGGAATTTCGCGGCAGCATACTCTTTGACGTTTCAAAACCCGACGGCACTCCCAGAAAGCTCCTTGACATCACAAGACTCACCGAATTGGGCTGGCGCCCGAAGTACGATCTTAAATCCGGCATCCGCCAGGTCTACCAATGGTTCCTTAAAAAGCAGATTACGGTCGGGCCATGCTAACTAATTGATATAATTGTAGAATGCCGAATTTCATGTCCTGTAACTAGTTGATATTACTAGGCTGTATAACCAATTTTGGGGCCAAAATGGGCAATATTCAAATCAATCAGCAGAATAACCGAACCAAACGCTTGAGTGGATGCGGAGAACTTCAACGGACGCTGACGCGGCAAGGTTATTAGCGCTCCACTCAGCTCGCCGTTAGTGTTTAAACAAATGATTGAGGAAGAAATAGATGGCTGAGAGAGTGTGTCCTGTATGGGTTGGTTATCTTCTTGCTAGTCCTGTAAGAAAATTATTTCAAAATCCCAAAAAGATACTCGCCCCATATGTGGAGGACGGGATGAAAGTTTTAGATATTGGCTGTGCAATGGGTTTCTTCAGTTTACCACTTGCACAGATGATCGGTTCAAACGGGAAAGTCATATGTGTGGATGTGCAAGAAAAAATG
>DAOVYS010000050.1 GCA_030635485.1 Pseudomonadota bacterium
AAGATATTTTTCAAAAAAACCCAGTCCCCTCGCATCATTTGTCATATCAGTCTCGTTTGCCGAATTGTTTCATTCGCCCAGGGTATATAGTAATAGTAGGCTGCCATAAAAGTCAGCACTATGATCAGCAGTTTGGTTCGCTCTTTCATCAATGAAATTCCTTAAATAAATATCTATATCCAGATTTATAGATATGAAAAGGTCAAAAAAAATTGTTATTTCTTACAGATGTCCTCTCTCCGGATATGTGGAAGTCTTTTGATGAGTTCCGTGATTTCCGGGTCATCTTCCAGCCAGTGCCGAAGATTTCCCATAAGGCTGGATGCGTATGGGGATTTTCTGCCGTCCGTAAGATAATAATTTACCCAAAGGCCGTCTTTTTTGTAATCAACAAGCCCCGCTTCTTCGAGGATCTTTAGATGTTTTGAGACATTGGACTGTGCGATTTGAAGTGCTTCCCGGAGCTCGCAGACACACATCAGCTTGTGCTGGAGCATCTTAACTATTTTGACCCGGTTGGAATCCGAAAGGGCCTTCATGACCTTGATGAAATTTTTCATTCTTACCATCCTTATAATATTCTTTTATTAGAATATAGTTAATTGTTCATTTTTGTCAAACAGGTTTTTAGAAAATTTTTTACAAAGGGGCTCGAATTTTTTCGTGCCCCTAAGACAGCGCTCTTCCGATTGACTCGGCAAAGCTTCTGCCATAGAGCATGCTCTGCCGAAGAGGTTGTTGTCACGGATCTCGATGGGGGCATTGAATATGTAAATCCGGCCATTGAGCGTATAACCGGATATTCCCGGGTAGAGACAATAGGAGAGAAAACGAGCCTCCTGAAAAGCGGACCCAATACTTTTTGCGAGACTATCAACTGTTAGCCTGATGGCTATGGAGGAAGGTGAGGGTTAAACTGTAAGATGAATTTCCTGGATGGTTCCAGCTTTGTAATCACCAGACAAGAAGATGCCGGTGTTTTGAATTTTTCCGTGCAGGTTGTTTGCCTGGCCTTTAAGACTAAATTCAGTGTCCTGATGTTCCAGGCAAATCGCTCCGATATTTTTGTGGGAAAGGGACGAGAAATAATCATCGCCGGCCTTGTTTCTGCTCCAGATCAATAATTTTTCGTAAATAGGGTCGTTTTCGTCAATCCAACCGTTTTGGTCAAGATCGTATTGAGCCAATTCTTGAAAACCATGATTGGTCCGGGGGCCGAAAAGTTCAGCCCCGTCTGTGGCCTTGCCGTTATTGTCACGGTCAAGAAAAAGGAACCCGCTTCCCGGTTTTAAAAATGATATTTGTTCATCCTCACCATCCGAGTTGAGGTCAAAAGCAAATTTTGTGTCGGTCAACTGGGCGGCGGTGCCGTCAAAATTGATCACCAGCGGATCAACCAGCAGCGCATCTCCTGCTCTGATACTGATGGAATTTGTTTCGATAAATTCACGTTGCAGCGAGAGTTCGAGGGAAAAATTAACATGGTGTCCGTCTTGGGTTACAATAGTCCCCTGTGATGTGAAGTTCATCTCCTCATGTTCGGAATGTTGTTCAAAGTAGTCATATTCCATTCCCCAGCCAACCCTTTCCTGCTCGTTTATTGCAGCATCACCGTGCGGAACCGGTTCATCCGGTGTTTCGGCCTTAAATTCATCAACCTTTGTTATATTGATTTTTTTGCCGGTTAACCCCTCAAGAATTAATCTGATTGTTCTCACCCTGGGATCTTCACCTATGGTTTCATCAGTAGAATAAGTAATGGATTCTGATTTTTTGGTGACGGAAAATCGTTCTCGAATGGCCTCGGCTGACAGGGTAACTCGATCGGAATTCAGATCACCCCTGTCTACGGGATTTTCATCCTGAAAGTCGGGACGTATGTCTCCAACCCATGCTCGCAGAGACTCTTCCCTGATGTGCTGTTCCCGCAAAGAGTGATCATTCTGCATTATTATGTGAGATTCTGCGATTTTCATATTATTCTTTTCGGAATATTATTAGAAAGTCTGAAATCTTTGGCAGTATACGTAACAAATCCTCTGACTGTAAGGGGGGATCGCTTACTGGAAAAGAGATGATGATTATGGCATAATGGCAAGAGGTAGATGGTGACGAATTCAGGCGAGGAGAAGAGGATGAAAAAAGAAATGATGAAAATTGGTATGTTGGGGCTTTTTTTGTTTTTTGCCAGCGGCCCTGTAGCTGCGGGGCAGGAGACAGGCTCCATAGGCTCGATTGTATCCGAGGTGGCCGGTGAGGTGTTGATGAACACCATCGGGTTTTCCGAGGAAGAAAAAGATCTTATCAGACGGTATTATCGAGGAGGGAGGGCATCGCACGGGGATTACCAGGGCGGAAGTTACGAAGGCCGGTACCGCCGGGATGATGACAATGGCCGTTATAGGGAGCATGACCGTGACAGGTACAGACGTTATGATGATGACGGTAATGAGTCCGGAAAGAAAAAAGGCAAAAAACATAAAAAGAAAAAAAGCAAGAAAACGCTTCCTCCTGGTCTGGCCGGAAAGGATAAACTTCCGCCCGGTTTGCAGAAGCAGCTTGAACGTAACGGCACGCTGCCCCCAGGACTCGCCAAACGTGCTCTGCCGGATGATCTTAAAAGAATGCTGCCCCGGAGGCACCCCTCTCATGAGAGAACGATTGTTAATGACGATGTGGTCTTGATTGAGAAGGCGACCGGACGTATCCTTGATATTTTGTATGGAGGAGCACAGGCTCGCTAGTGCCCATCCAGAAATGGCCCTTTTGCCCAATCTTTGCGTTATGTGAAAAAAATAATCCTCGGAATATCAACTATATGCCTCCGGTTATTTTTTTTGCATGCATTGACCTTGAACAAAATTGCTCATTTCCGGATGGACACTCGTTTTATAAAAAAGAGATTTAGAGCACTTGCCGTAAAGTATCATCCTGACCATGGTGAACAATCATATGAAGAGTTTAATGAAATAAACAGGGCCTACAGGCTGCTGATTCGATTGCTTACGTCAAGTTGAGCCTTTACATACCTCGGCAGGATTGTTATATTCTCTGACCTTGTATTGTTAATCCGATGTAAAATGTTATAAATAACCAGCCGGCGTTCACACGGAAACCAGGCGAAATAGCCGGTTCCGTATGGATGCTTGTTAATTACTGGAGGTCTGTTATGATAAGTATTGCCTATGCAGCCGGAGAGGCTGCCCCGGCAGCGCAAAGCGTTTTGGCCCAGTTTGTGCCCATTATTCTGATTTTTGCCGTGTTTTACTTTTTGCTGATTCGCCCCCAGCAGAAGAAGGCAAAAGAGCAGCAGGCCTTCTTGGATGGTCTGAAAAAAGGCGATATTGTAATTTCCAGGGGAGGGCTACAGGGGACCGTCAGAGGGCTTACGGATTCGATGGTGACCCTTGAAATCGCGGATAATGTCCGGGTCAAGGTGGCACGTTCATATGTTCAGGGCCCTATGCCATCCATGAACCCTGTTCCGGGCAAGGAAGAATGCAAAACCGGCAAATGAGGGATTTTCCGTTCCTAAAGCTTCATAGGTTATGATGCCGGCAGTAGTGGAATTAGGAATTACGAATTATGAATTTTTTTTGTATTACACATAAAGTTATTCGGTTCATAATATTCGTAATTCCTTAATTCGTAATTGTTTTCTTACGCAGGAGCGCGTTTTTCTCCCAGCCTTCCGCTGTAGGCGTGGTCTTTAGCGTAATCAGGTTGCCGGGATTTGCCTGTTCAAGTATGATCCCGTCCTGGTCGCGCATTTCATCTACTGTGAAAGAGAAGTGGTTGAGCCCCTGTTCAAGGTACTCCAGCCGCTCGCCCCTCCTGATCGGGTTTCTCGCTTCGACAAGCGGCTTTGGCCCGGGTTTGCGGACCACTCCCGCCGGGATGTGGCTCTGTTCGATCCTGGGGCTGTTGTAAAGCATCTCTTTTGCGCCGGGCGGGTTGTCAAAGAAGTTTTCAGTGTATCCCCTTGATCCCACTTTCATAAGTTCCAGCATGAATCGATCCGGAAGGGTGAGCTTTTTTCCATGGTCCGGATCATCGGGCAGCGGGGTTTCGGCCAGAAGGTCCAGGGCTGCCCTGTAGACCCGCACCACTGATCCTACATAATAGATGCTTTTCATCCTGCCTTCGATCTTCAGGCTGTGCACACCTGCCGCGTTAAGTTCCGGCAACCTTTTCAGCAGGCATAAGTCCCTTGAGTTGAAAATATAGGTTCCCCGGCCGTCTTCCTCTATCGGGAAATACTGATTCGGCCGTTTTTCTTCCAAAAGGGCATAGCTGTAACGGCATGGATGCGCGCACGTTCCCCTGTTGGCATCCCGGCCGGTCAGGTAACAGCTTAAGAGACATCTGCCCGAGTATGAAATGCAGAGGGCGCCGTGGACAAAAACCTCGATCTCTGCTTGAATTCTTTTTTTAAATGCCTTAATCTCGGCGAGCGAGAGTTCCCGTGCCAGGTTTATGCGTTTCACTCCCTGATTCTGCCAGAAGAGCGCGCTTTCCACGTTTGTAACGTTGGCCTGGGTGCTGAGATGAATAGGTATGTCCGGTGTTACCCTTTTTGTTGTGGAAAGAATACCCGGGTCGGAAATGATGAGACCGTCAACCCCGATCTCGGCAAGGTGCAGGAGATAATCGGGAAGGCTCGGCAGATCCTCATTGTGCGCCAGGATGTTGATGGTTACGTAGACCTTGACCGACCGGTCATGTGCATATGTGACCGCGTTTTTCAGTTCATTTTTGGAAAAATTGGCGGCATGAGCCCGCAGGCTGAATTTTTTGCCGCCTAGATAGACTGCGTCAGCCCCGTAGTGGATCGCTGTAACAAGTTTTTCAAAATTGCCCGCAGGAGCAAGAAGCTCAGGGATCGTATGTTTATCATGCATGAGGATTTATAGTTCACCTGAGCTTCATTTTCAAGAATTCTATGATTCCTAACCCGCAAAAGAGAGAGTCCGGAAAAATTGTTGTTGCCATGAGCGGCGGGGTCGACAGTTCGGTTGCTGCTGCCATGCTGAAGCAGGAGGGGTTTGACGTGCGCGGGGTTTTCATGGCCGCGGCGCAGCCGAATCTTTCAGCCCAGATTGCTGTTGTGAAAAGAATTGCAGCCCTCCTTGATATTCCGCTGGAGATAGTCGATCTTGCAGAAGATTTTGAAAGGGAGATCCTTGACTATTTTACTAAGAGCTATCTTGAGGGTAAGACGCCGAACCCGTGTGTTGTCTGCAACCGTGAGATTAAATTCGGAAGACTTATGGAATCCGCATGCAACGGCGAAGAAGTGATGATGGCTACCGGCCACTACGCCCGCGTCATCCATGACCGGAAAGGATGTTTTCGGCTTTTTAAGGGCAGGGATCCCGTAAAGGAGCAATCCTATTTTCTGAGCCTGTTGACTAAAGAACAGCTCTCTCGAATATGTTTCCCTCTGGGCGAGTATACAAAAGAGGAGGTCTTACGGCTTTCAGGGGAATACGGACTGCCTGATTTTCCGGCAGGCGAGAGTCAGGATGTCTGTTTTTTAACTGATCAGGACGTGCGTGGTTTTCTGGCTCGGCGTATCGGCAAAATATTTCCGGGTGGATCAATAGTCACGATATCAGGCAGGGAGCTAGGGCGGCATGACGGGATCTGCGGTTTTACGGTCGGACAGCGGCGAGGTCTGGCCATTCCTGATGCGACCCCATATTACGTTGTCCGGCTCGATCCGGATGGGAATAAAGTAGTGGTTGGCAAGAAAGAGGATTTGTGGCAGGATCATTTTCTGGTCCGGGATGTGAACTGGATTTCCGGCAGCCCTCCCGCAATGCCTCTTTCCTGTGATGTCAAAATCCGTTACAGGGCTCAGGCTGGGCAGGCGGTTGTTGATCACGGGCCTGACAATATGTTTCAGGTCGAATTTTCCGAATGTCAGCGGGCTGTCACGCCGGGTCAGTTTGCTGTTTTTTATAATCAGGACGAAGTAATCGGCGGAGGGGAGATTGTAATTGGCTGATAAGAAAAAAACTACTGTTGCCGTGACTACCCTTGGTTGCAAGGTTAACCAGTTTGAGTCCGCCTCTTTTCTGACCAGTCTGGAAGAGAAGGGGGTCACGGTGACGCCGTTTTCCCATCCAGCGGACATTTATATTGTCAACACGTGCACTGTCACGGGAAAGGCGGCATCCCAGTCCAGGCAGCTTGTGCGGCGTGCGCTTCGCACGAACCCCGGGGCCAGAGTGGTTGTAACCGGATGCTGCGCCCAGGTGGATCCGGAGATGTTTATGCAAATATCCAAAGATTCCGTATGCGTGGTCGGCAATGGGAACAAGCGTCAGCTGGTTGATATTGTGCTTTCAGACCTGAACCACTATCCTGATGAATTTTTAGGAGACGTTTCAAAGGAAAAGGAGATCTGCTTTCTTCCGGTCAAAAAGTTTGCAGGCCGTACCCGGGCATTTCTCAAGATTCAGGACGGGTGCAACAGCTTTTGTTCCTACTGTATTGTTCCCTATGCACGCGGACGCAGCCGGAGCCTGCCTCCTTTGAAGGTGGTTGAACAGATGGAGGTGTTTGCAGAAGAGGGAGTAAAGGAAATAGTGCTTACAGGCATCCACTCAGGCTGTTACGGCAGGGATCTTAACCCGCGTCTTAGCCTGCTTGAACTCCTTGAGATAATAAATAGGCGGAAACTTCCAATTCGGTATCGCCTTAGTTCGCTGGAACTAGGTGGAATTACGCCTGAAATGTTGCAATTTATGAAGCAGGCAAAAGGTTTTATGCCACATTTTCACATCCCGCTCCAGAGCGGCGACAATTCAATTCTCAAGAAGATGAACAGGCGTTATACAGCTGAAACGTATATGGAAACCGTTGAAAAGGTAATCGAATTTTTGCCCACGGCCGCGGTTGGCGTAGATGTGCTTGTCGGGTTTCCAGGCGAGGATGATCAAGCATTTTTAAACACCCTGAACTTACTTGAATCACTGCCCGTTGCCTATCTGCACGTCTTCCCATTTTCAAAGCGTCCCGGCACACCGGCGTGTGAGATGGATGGTCAGGTTCCAAATAAGATAAAGGAAGAAAGGGTTGCCCTTCTCCGTGAACTGGATCATAAGAAGCGGGTCGTTTTTTACGGCCGCCATGTGGGGCAGGTTCACAGTGTGCTGGCAGAGAGCGCCAGGAACCGGTTCCGCATGATGAAAGGGTTTACGGAGAATTATATCCCTGTATATTTTCAGGCGCCGGCCAGTACGGTTAACCAGGTGCTTGATGTTAAAATCGAACGGTTGATGGACAAAATCGTTTTTGGTATGGTTGTGTCTTGATAAGGGTTTAGAGGTTCCAGGTTCAAGGTTCAAAGGTTCAGGGTTTATTTGATCGGAATTTTTTCCTATTCAACCCTGAACCCGGAACCTGGAATCCATTATGACTAAATGTCAGGGTAGAGGTAAATATGATCGGTGAAATCATTGCCATAGGAGATGAGCTTACTTCCGGAAGGATTCTGAATTCCACCAGTTCCTTTGCCGCCGGTCATCTCTTTGCTGCCGGGCATGAGATCATTGCCATGTCCACTGTAGGCGACACGGCGGATATGATCGGCGAGGCATTGCAGAAGGCCTTAAACAGAGCCGATTTTGTAATAGTGACCGGCGGATTGGGCGCGACAACCGATGATTTGACCAACGAGGCCGTATCAAATGCCCTGGATCGGCCCTCTACTTTTCGTCCGGAGATTATTGAAAAATTGCGTTCTCTAGGACATACTCTTTCTGAATGTCCATCGGATGGCAATGACGGAAAACATTCTCTTGAAAAACTGGCATGGCTGCCCGAAGGAGCTCAGGTATTAAAACCCGAGGCAAAAATGGCGGGTTATCTCCTTGTTCATGATAAAAAGCCGATTTTTTTCTTGCCTGGAGTGCCCTATGAGATGAGAGAGCTGATGTTGGACAGCGTCCTTCCCAGGCTTTCAGATTGGGACGGGCAGAGCGCCAGGCAGGTGCTTCAGAAAATTTATAAGGTCTTTGGCCAATCCGAAATGGAGATAAACAGGAAATTGGCCGGATTGGAGCAGCGGGATCCCGGGATACGGGTGGGCTATTATCCGGTGTTCCCGGAAGTTCATGTCAGCATGACCGTAACCGCTTTGGACCCTAAAGAGGCGGATTCCCTGTTCAGGCAGTGTGACGCCGACATTCAGTCAATCCTGAACCCCTTTATCTACGGGTCTGACGAAGAGACAATGGAGGCGGTTGTCGGCAAGTTGTTGATTGATCACAATAAGCGTTTGGCAGTGGCTGAATCCTGTACCGGAGGACTGGTTGCACACAGGATAACCCGGGTGCCGGGCAGTTCCCTATATTTTTTGGGTGGAATTGTCGCGTACAGTAATTTGCTGAAGGAGAGCCTTCTGGGCGTGGACACAGATATTCTACAAGAGCACGGCGCGGTCAGTGCTCAGACTGCCGGGGCTATGGCGGAAGGGGGCAGGAGGGTGACCGGAGCGGACATCTGTGTCTCTGTTACCGGAATCGCCGGCCCTGAGGGGGGCAGTCCGGAAAAGCCGGTTGGGACACTGTACATGGGGCTTTCCGGTTCAGAAGAGACAAAAGATTTTTTGTTCGAATTTTCAGGGAAACGGTGGCAGATCCAGTCAATGGCCGCTCAGACGGCCCTGGATCTGGTCCGTCGCAAACTGCTGGGCCTGTAAGGATCGTAGGGTGGGCACAGCCCACCAAAATTTAGAATTACTAATCATTATATATAGGAGATCATGGAAATGGCCAGTTCCGCGGAAAAGGCAAAGACACTGGACACGGCGTTAGTTCAGATACAAAGACAGTTCGGCAAGGGCTCGATCATGCGGCTCGGTACGGATGAGACCGAATCCGTACCGGTCATCCCCACCGGGACGCTGAGTCTGGACATAGCCACCGGCGTGGGCGGGATTGCCAGGGGAAGGATTACCGAGATCTACGGGCCTGAATCTTCGGGCAAGACCACGCTGGCTCTCCATTTGAGCGCAGAGGCCCAGAAACAGGGCGGAGTGGCTGCCTTTATCGACGCAGAGCATGCGCTGGATATCCATTATGCGGAACGGCTCGGTGTAAATGTGGATGACCTCCTGGTCTCCCAACCCGATTATGGGGAACAGGCCCTTGAAATCTCGGAGATCCTGGCAAGGAGCGGGTCAGTAGACATAATTGTTGTGGATTCGGTGGCAGCCCTGGTTCCAAAGGCGGAGATCGACGGCAACATCGGTGATTCGCATATGGGACTTCAGGCCCGTCTTATGTCGCAGGCTATGCGTAAGATCGCAGCTGTCTTAAACAGGAGCAGGACGGCTCTTGTTTTTATAAATCAGATCAGGATGAAAATCGGCGTAATGTTCGGAAACCCTGAGACCACAACCGGAGGAAACGCTTTGAAGTTTTACAGTACCATGCGTTTTGATATCCGGAGACTCAACCAGATAAAGGACGGACAGGATGTGATCGGAAATCGGACCAAGGTTAAGGTTGTGAAGAACAAGGTCGCCCCGCCGTTCAAGATCGCCGAGTTTGACATTATTTACGGAGAGGGGATCTCCAAGGTCGGCGATATGCTGGACCTGGCTGTTGAGCAGGGGATTGTCGACAAGAGTGGGGCCTGGTACTCGTATGGTGGAGAACGTATCGGTCAGGGCCGGGAGAACGCCAAGGCATTTTTAAAGGAAAATCAGGCCATGACCGATGATATTGACGCCAAGGTCCGCATGGGCTGCGGACTCCCTCTGCAGAGCGAGGCGCCGGCGGCGGAAGAGGAATAGGAAATAGGGTTGCCGGGTTACGTGTTTTATGCGCAACCTGGAACCCCGCATACGAACACCGGACATGAAAATGACAGGAAACGAAATACGCAGGAAATTTCTTAAATATTTTAAGGACAAGGGGCATGCTGTTGTTGATTCCTCTCCCCTTGTTCCCCATGACGATCCTACCCTGCTCTTTACCAATGCGGGCATGGTGCAGTTTAAACGGCTCTTTATGGGCGAAGAAAAGCGCGATTATGTGCGCGCCGCAACCTCGCAGCGCTGTGTGAGGGCCGGCGGAAAGCACAATGATCTTGAAAACGTAGGATACACGGCACGGCATCACACCTTTTTCGAGATGCTCGGTAACTTTTCCTTTGGCGACTATTTTAAGGAAGATGCCATTAAATTTGCATGGGAATTTTTGACGGATGTCGTGGGTCTCCCAAAGGAGAAACTATGGGTCTCGGTATTTGAAGAGGATGATGAGGCCTTTTCCCTGTGGGAGAAGATGGATGGGTTGCCTGAAGGAAGGATCGTCAGGCTTGGAGAAAAGGATAATTTCTGGTCCATGGGCGATACCGGTCCATGCGGGCCCTGTTCCGAGATCTTGATTGATCAGGGTCCTTCGATTGGATGCAGGCGGCCGGAGTGTAAAGCAGGTTGTGACTGTGACAGGTATCTTGAACTCTGGAACCTGGTCTTTATGCAGTTTTACAGGGATGAATCCGGAAAAATGACTCCCCTGCCCAAACCGAGCATTGACACCGGAATGGGACTTGAGAGGATCACCGCTGTTGTTCAGGGTGTTTATTCGAATTACGATTCTGATCTGTTTGAACCGATCATTGAGAGAATCGGCCGGATTGCCGGTAAGTCCTACGGTGAAGATGATCGGCTCGACACCGCCTTCCGGGTCATTGCAGATCACAGCCGTGCAACCGCCTTTTTGGTCGCGGACGGTGTTTTGCCCTCAAACGAGGGGCGCGGTTATGTCCTTCGACGGGTCATACGGCGGGCCGTGAGATACGGACGTATTCTGGGACTGTTTAACCCTTTCATGTCAGACGTGGCGGCTGAGGTCGTAAATCTGATGAAAGATGCCTGGCTCCATCTTGAGGACGTGGGCAAACTGCTCGACAAGGTGGTGCGGAATGAGGAAGAGCGTTTTATTGAGACCATTGACAACGGTCTTGCCATGTTGACTGAAGAGATCGCGCGGGTCAAGGCGGCGGCTGCTGATGATTCCTCGGATAATTCCGGCCGGATTCCGGGTGATTTTATATTCAGGCTCTATGACACTTACGGGTTCCCTGTTGACATTGTAAGAGATATGGCGTTGGAAACCGGCCTCACAATTGACGAGCCCGGGTTTAATTCTGCAATGGAATTGCAGAGGGAGCAGTCGCGTAAATCGTGGAAGGGCGCTGGTCTTAACGAGATGTCAAGCGGGGTGCAGGCCCTGCTCCGGGCAGGAGAAAAGACCACGTTTAAAGGCTATAACAGCCTTGCCGTTCATTCGACAATAAGCGGGATTGTAAATGGTTCGGGCGAATCGGCTACAGTGTGCGATCAGGGCGACCATGTCATGATCGCCTGTCCTGAGACCGTTTTTTATGCGGAATCGGGCGGGCAGGTTGGTGACAAAGGCGAGATTAAAAGTCCATCGGGCCGGGCCGTTGTGGAAGGCGCTGTTTCCGTGGGAGGCGGGCTTGTCCTTCATAAGGCGTTACTGATTCAAGGCTCGCTCTCGCGTGGTGATGAGGTGGAGCTTGTTGTGGCCGAATCGCGTAGAAAGTCGATTGAACGTAACCATACTGGAACACATTTGTTGCACGCGGCCTTGCGGTCCGTTCTGGGAGAGCACGTGAAACAGTCCGGTTCCCTGGTTGAGCCGGACAGGCTTCGTTTTGATTTTACCCACTTCTCACCCCTTTCAACTGATGAGATCCGTCAGGTTGAGAATATGGTCAATAAGAAGATTCTGGAAAATATTTTGGTTGCAACAGAGCTTCTTGACAGAGAGGAGGCCATTAAGGGAGGCGCCACCGCCCTTTTTGGAGAAAAATATGATGAAAGCGTCAGGGTTGTGTCCATTGGTTCTTACAGCAGGGAACTCTGTGGCGGGACCCATGTCCGGGACTTGGGTACGATCGGTCTCTTAAAGATTGTAAGTGAGACCGGAATTGCCGCCGGGATTCGAAGGATTGAGGCGATCACGGGTCAGGCTGCTTTTGTCAGGTTTCAGAACACGGTTGATGCGCTTTTCGGTCTGTCCGACATGCTTAAGATATCTCAGGATGATATCGGTCCCAAGATCGAAAAACTTCTTTCCAGGCAGAAGGAACTTGAAAAGGAGGTTCAGAGGCTGACCGCCCGATTGAGCCTTGTTGATATTGATCAGGAGATCGAGAAAGGCAGGGAGGTGGAAGGCGTAAAGGTCGTTATCCGGCAGGTGCCTCTTGATTCACCAAAGACCCTGCGTGAGGTGGGCGATCGCGTGCGTGACAGGATCGGCACGGGGATTGTCGTCCTGGGAGGCGAATTCAACGGCAAGGTAGCCCTGCTCGCAATTGTCAGCAAGGACCTGACAAAACGGTTTCATGCCGGCAATATTGTCAAGGAAGTAGCGGCCAAAGTGGGCGGTCGCGGCGGCGGAAGACCGGACATGGCCCAGGCCGGAGGGACCATGGTGGACAAGCTTCCCGAGGCGCTGGATTCCGTGGCCGGAATAATTGCCCGGCAGGCCAAAAAAATATAACCCTCTATTTTAAGCCGTTTAATTAGCACCTGAACGAAAATTGTCGCCAGCTTGTAGATCACCACGTAATCACTGACGATTGCGTGGTGATCTACAAGCTGGATCGCTTGAGCCGCTCTCTTCTTCCAGCCCAAAAAAGGTAATCATCCCCAGGACGACAACCGCACCATCGAGCCGGGGAACGTACTCCGCATCTCGTTCCTCATCCTACCCTGACTCTTTATTATACCGCACCTTATCTCTACCCGAAATTCTATATCCTAGTATATCCTAGTATATCCTAGGAAAATATCAGATATAT